>NZ_JBNTJU010000009.1:0-126829 GCF_051195015.1 Halococcus sp. AFM35 | reverse complement strand
CTAACCACGATACACATCAGCCAACTGTCTGTAAAGGCTCTGTCTCAGCACTCAGCAACACACACCTTGGCAGGGTCTCGAAGACGAGTTTTACCCGTTTATCGCCGAATTCGCGCGCCTCGGCGCTCGTCACGTCGAACAGTTTCGCCTCGGCGGATTTGTTCGACGGACCGACGTTTTTCAGCGCGCCGTCTTTGAGTTCGACCATGAACGACGTGATGTCGAGGGTGAGCACACCCGCGCTACGAGCACTCGACGGTTAACTGCTGGCCATCCGACGGAAACGATTATGGAAACCGCGCGCCATTCCGTCGCATGGCAGAGACGCGCGAGCAGCGACGCGAGGAGATCGACGCGATACTCGACCGCAAGCCGGGCACGCGAGAGACGCGCGACGAGGCCGACCGCTATACGGTCGTGGGGGCTGCGAGCCGCGCAACCTTTGGAAACTGGCTGACGCCAATCGAGGAGCATTTCGTCTGTCATCGCAACCCGATTCCAACTGGCGATGTCGACTCGTGGTCGATAACGCTCGCCGACGGCGAGCGGGAAATCGACCTCCAGCTCGCGGATATCATCGACGACCGTCCCACCGTCGCGGTCGCTCACACGATGGAATGTGCGGGCAACGGGCGCGGCCAGCACGACCCCGAGACCGGCAGCGTCCAGTGGGGCTGTGAGGCCGTCGGAACCGCTTTCTGGACCGGCACGCCCGTCCAGTCGGTGCTACGGGCGGCCGGGGTCGATACAACGGACCAGTGGCTCACTGCAATCGGTGCCGACAGCACCGACGCGGAGACCTTCGCGCGTTCGATTCCGCTCTCGAAGGCACGTGAGGACTGCATCCTCGCCTACGGGATGAACGGCCAGCCCCTGCCCGACGAACACGGTCATCCCGTTCGGCTGGTGGTACCGGGCTGGTACGGCGTCAACAGCGTGAAATGGCTGTCCGAACTCCGCGTGATGGACGGGATGGTTCGTGAGGGAACGCTCGACCGACCCGGCACCCACGCGCGCTGGCAACAAGAGGACTACCGCATCCACGCCGCCGACGAGGAGCCAGTACAGAATGCGACCGTCGAAACCACCGGAACGTGGGCACAGCTCGAATCGGGCGAGACAGCTCCCTACACCTTCGACGAAACGGTGATGTCAATCATCGGTCAGCCGACGGGTGAGGACACCCCCACGCAGGGAACCATCGAAATCAGGGGCGTCGCGTGGGCGGGCGACGAGCGAGCCGAACGGGTCGAGGTATCGACGGACGATGGAACATCGTGGCACGACGCGGAGCTGTTCGGTCCCGATTACGCGGGTGCGTGGCGACTCTTCCGGTACGACTGGGACGCCGACCCCGGCGAGCACACCCTCCTCTCGCGGGCAAGCGACGAACGGGGACACACCCAACCCGAGCGCATCGGCACGCCCGAGGAGGGCTTCGACGCGCTCGAAAACGACCGGTATCCGTGGAACGAAGGTGGCTACGCCGCGAACGCCTACCGACCGAACGGTCTCACCGTCGAAATCACCGACTGATTACGCCAACAGGACCGTGGCGGCCGCGATTCCACGAAAGGCGTAGCCGAAGACGAAGAGTGCGGGAACGGCCGCCGCAACGGCTGCGCGCCCGAGACCGGTGCCGTGGACTTCGCTCGTGCCGACGACGAGCAATCCTGCTCCGTACAGCGTGCAGACGATTCTGAGGGCGGGAAACGGAACGCCAGCGAGCACGCAGGGCGCGCTCGCGTAGGCGATGACCTGCACCGTCTCGCTGACGCCGGCGCGCTCGTCGGCCACCGGAACGAGCGCGAGCGTTTCGATGGCCGCCGCGAGATGGAGCGCAAGCGGCGCGATGAACCCGACGGCGATGAGGAGCGCAAGGAGAGCGGAGGCGAGCCGCTGGCCGGCAATCACTGGATAGGAACCGGGAACGAGCGCGAAGCGGGTCGCCTCCTCGATGGCGACCACAGTCATCACGAACGCGAGTCCGGGCGCTTGGTCGCCCGGCGCGACCCCGGTGGCGAAAAACCGCCGGGGGCGCACCAGCACTTCGAGCCATGCGCGCGCGAGCGCTATCGGCCCCCTGTCGCGCCCGCCGGTCGGATTCTCGACCCACTGGGTCACGACCGATACTCGTGCCGTCTCGCCTATTCCGGTTTCGATGCGCGCATCGAAGTGCCGCGTATTTACGTCGCCACCACGACCATCCGACCGTGAGTCAGGTCTCACCCACCGCGACGTTCGGTCGCCCCGAGACCCGACGCGCGCGAGCAGCCACCGCGTGTGACGAACCGCCGGCGGCCGCCCATAGCCAGCGGGGGCGCTGAATGGTCGTCATCGGCCAGCCGTCGCTGCTGACGGCGGCGTACGCGGCGGGCGTGTTGATGTTCTTCGCGCCGTGTAGCGTCGGCTTGCTTCCAGCGTATCTGACCTACTACTTCACCCACGACGGCGGAACCACCGCTCCCACGAGCCACACCGCGAGCAGCGGTTCGGGAAGCTTCGCACGACAGCTGCTGCTCGCCAACGGCATCCTGCTCTTTCTCGCGGGCGCTGTGCCGCTCTTCTATATGGCGACGGCGGGAATTCGACTGCTCCTTCCGGGCTACGACCTCATCGTCCCGCTGGCGAAACTCGGAACCGGGAGCTATCTCCCGCCGGTGGCGGCCGTGTTCGTCGGCACAGGCTTGTCAGTTCTTGCCACCGGTCGGCGCGGGGCGAGGGGGCTTCGCGTCGGCGGTATTGCCACCCTCGGCATCGTTCTGTTGTACCTGCTGGTCGGCGGCATCGTGCTCGTCGTCGGCCGGTGGGTGCGGCCGTATCTCGGGTCGCTCCAACTGCTCGTCGGCCCGCTGCTGGTGGCGCTCGGTATCGCCTACTTCCGAAATATCTCGCCGCTGCGGGCCATCGAACTCCCCGAGCGCGGCGAAGTATCGGACTCGGAGTTCTTCACCTTCGGCCTGCTCTACGGCGTCGGCAGCCTCGCCTGCAACCTCCCGGTGTTCCTCGGCGTCGTGCTTTCATCGTTTTTCACCGGGAGCTTCCTCTCGGGGCTGGCGGTCTTTGCGGCCTTCGCCGCCGGGATGGGCACGCTGATGGTCGGACTGAGCGTCGTCGCAAGCCTCACCGAGGGGTCGCTCTCGCTCGGGCGCTACGCCGCCCCGGCTCGGACGGTCGGCAGCGCCGCGTTCGTCTGCATCGGGCTGTACGTCACGTGGTACACGCTGCGCTCGTTCGGCTATCTCTGACCGCCGAGGCGTGCGCCCGCCGAGCGCGGCGAAAACGACTCCTGGCGCTAGATGAGCAGCTGAATCTCCGCGTCGGCCATCCGCTGGAAGGCCGTCGCCGCGCCGACGCCCACCTCGACGCCGTCGTAGAAGTCAGATTCGTCGTAATCGAGCAGGTCGATGGTCATCTGACAGGCCTGCAGTTCGACACCACTGTCAAGGGACGTTTCGATAAGCTCCTCGACGCTTGCGACGTCGTTATCGGCGATTCGCTTTTCCATCATCTTCGCGGTTGCTCGGTCCATGCCCGGCAGCGCGGCGACAGCATTTGGAATGGGCATGTTCGGGTTTCCGACCGAACTCAATCCCAGCTCCTGGGAATTCTCTTCATGGAGGATTTCCAGCCCCCAGAACGTGTGAAACACCGTCACGTCCCAGCCGAAGGCTGCCGCCGTTGAAGCCAAAATCAGGGGTGGATAGGCCATATCGAGAGTCCCCTTCGTAGCGATGATGACCATCTGCTGGCTGTCTTCGTCGGCCTTGACCTCGGCGAGTTCGGTTTCGAGTTCCTCGATACGCGCTTCGAGTGTCTCCGCATCTTCAATCGTCTCGCCAGTAGTTGGCTGTGTCTCCGTGCTCATCGCCGGCCCTCCCCACCGCGGGTCCTCGAAAATTCGGCAGTGCTCGTCATCATTACTCGGTCTTGCGCACGTAGTGCTTGTAGACGTCCTCGCCGCCCTGTTCGCTTTCGATCTGGTCGACCAGTTCGACACTCTCGGTCGTATCTGCCCAGCCTTTGATATCGCTCATACTACCGGAATCGGTCGCCAACACTTCGAGGACCTCATCGGGCTGAAGCTCGTCGGTCGCGCCCTTGGTCTTGATGACCGGCATCGGACAGTTCTCGCCCTGTACGTCGAGCGTCGTCGCAGCATCGTGTTCCGTACTCATCTTTGTATTGCCTCTGGTCCACAATACAGCACACGACATTAAAAGAGTTGTGGATATTGTCCATTTCACGAATTTGGTAGGGACGATAGCCCGGCTTAGCCGTTGTTCTGTGGGTTATCGATGAGCCTGAGCCAAATGGATGTGTGTGGAAAGCACTATACTATGGAAACCTTTATTGGAATTCGTCCGGTAGTGGGAAGCGATGAGTGAACAGGAGTTTCCCGAACCGGATGTCGAGGTCGAATCCATCGAACCCGATCGACTGAAAGAGCGAATCGACCGCGGCGAGGAGGTATTCCTGCTTGACACACGTGCAGCCGAGGAATTCGACGAGTGGCACATCGACGGATCGAACGTCACCGCTCACAACGTCCCCTACTTCGAGTTCCTCCTCGGCGACGTTGACGAGGAGATCTTCGAAGGCATTCCCGACGACAGGGAGATAGTGGTACTCTGTGCGAAGGGCGATTCCAGCGAGTATGTGGCAGGACTACTGAAAGAGCGCGGTTACGAGGTGAGCCATCTCGCTCGCGGCATGAACGGCTGGGCGGGTGTCTACGAATACCACGAACTCGACACTGACGCCGACGCGACGATTGCCCAGTATCAGCGCCCCTCGTCGGGCTGTCTCGCCTACCTCGTCGTCAGCGGCAACGAAGCCGCCGTGATCGACCCGCTGCGGGCGTTTGCCGGTACGTACCAACAGGACGCGCGCGCACTCGGCGCGGAGCTCACCTACGCACTCGATACGCACGTCCACGCCGACCACGTAAGTGGCGTTCGCACCGTCGCCGAGGAGTTCGGAGCAACGGCCATCGTCCCGAAGCCCGCCGCCGAGCGTGGTGTCGAGTACGATATCAACTACGAGACCGTCGCGAACGGCGATAGTATCACCGTCGGTGAGAGCGATATCGAAGTGCTCCACACGCCCGGCCACACGTCCGGAATGACGTCCTACCGGGTTGATAACGTGCTGTTCGCCGGTGACGGTCTATTCACCGAAAGCGTCGCTCGCCCCGACCTCGAAGAGGGTGCGGAGGGAGCCGCCGACGCCGCGAGCGAGCTCTACGACACCCTCCAGAACACGATCCTCGAACTGCCCGACGACACTATCGTTGCCCCCGGCCACTTCAGTGACAGCGCAAAAGCCGAAAACGGCACCCACACGTCACGCCTCGTCGATTTAGAGGGTTCGATGGACGCCCTCGGCATGGGTCACGAAGAGTTCATCGAGTTCATCCGGTCGGACATGCCGCCCCGACCTAGCAACTACGAGGAGATCATCGCGACAAATCTCGGCCAGCGCGAGACGAGCGACGAGAGAGCCTTCGAACTCGAACAGGGACCGAACAACTGTGCGGCCAGCCAAGACGCGCTCACGGACGATTGAATGTTCGGGGAAATGGAACTGGCACTCCTGGGACAGACAGCACTCGCGGGACTGTTCCCGCGTGGCATCAGCCAGTACGCCATCGGTGGGGTGCTCATCGGACTGGGGGTTTCGACCATCTACCTCGGAACGGCAATCACACCGGGTGCGAGCACGTTCTTCGAGTCGACGCTGTCGTACGTCTCGAAGATTCCGCGGTTCAACCGGGCGAAGTATCTCGTCTCGCGTGACTGGCGAATCGTCTTCACGCTGAGTATGGTCGCCGGCGCAGCCGTCTACGCGCTCACTCTCGGCGGTGGCGGCTGGACGACTGACGTACAGGCGTGGCGACTGCTCGTCGGTGGCGTACTCGTCGGCGTCGGCACCCGACTCGGGAAGGGTTGCACCTCGGGCCACGGAATCAACGGGATTGCGTCGCTGTCCGGGACGTCCATAGCGAACGTTGGGACGTTCATGGTGACGGCAATCGGGGTTGCGCTCTCGATGCAAGCATTGGGGGTGTCGCCATGAGTGTCGACTCGCGTAGCCCGCTGTTCATGCCGGTGGTCGTCCTCGGTGGCGCGCTGTTCGGGTTCGGACTCGCCCACAGTGGGATGGCCAAACCCGAGATCGTCCTGGATTTCCTCCAGCTACAAGATTTGGGACTAGTGTTCGTGATGGGCGGTGCAGCAGCCGTTACTGGAATCACCATCACGGTCGCGACGCGATACCTCGGCCATGCACCGCTCACCGGCGAACGGTACGGCAAGCGCGAGAAGACCTTCGACCGAAGCGTGCTCCTCGGCGGAGTGGTCTTCGGTGTTGGATGGGGGATTTCGGGGCTTTGTCCCGGTTCGGCGTACGCCAGCCTCGGCATCGGAAACTTCCCTATCCTGATCGGAATCGCTGGAATGTTCCTCGGCGCATACGCCCAGGGCTACTGGCGCTCCTATCGAGAGGGCACTACTGGAACGGCCATGCCAGGTGACTGACGCTCTCAACCACACTCAGAGATGACTACACTCGACCACGAGCAACACGCAGTTCACGAACGACGCGACTGCGGTCGATTCGCCGACGACAAACAGCTGCCACTGCTCGCACTACTGGAGGAGCACTCGTGAGCGACGACACTGCCTCGTTCGACCCGACTGGAGAGACCGAGCGCCACATCGGCCGTGGAATGTTCGAAGAGGAGATGGGTCCGGGTTCGTCGATGGCGCACCTCTATCGCGGGGAAGTCCACCGGATGAAGTTCTGGCGCGAGCGCTTAGACCGCACGACCAACTGGGCCATCACGATCATGGCGGCCATCCTGACGTGGGCGTTCACGGGCAACAACCCCCACTACATCGTGCTGATCGGGCTGGCGATGCTCACAGTCTTCCTCGTGATCGAGGCCCGCCGATACCGGGGTTACGACCTCTGGCGCTCGCGCGTGCGGTTGATGCAGGAGAACGTCTTCGCGAACGCACTCGATGCCTCTCAGGACATCAGTGACCCCCACTGGCGACGCGAACTGAGCGAGGACTATCGCCAGCCGAAGATTAAAATCAGCTTCGAAGAGGCGCTCGCCCACCGGCTGCGCCGTGTGTACCTGCCGCTCATGGCCGTCCTGCTCGCTGCGTGGGTGGTCCGGATCACCGCGTTCATGCCGGGGACCGACTGGCCTGCAAGCGCCGCAATCGGGGCCGTCCCCGGTCTCGTCGTGAGCGCCGCCGTCGTCGCCTGCTTCGTTTGTGCAGCGGTGGTCTCCTTCCGTCCACGCACATGGAAGGCAAACGGCGAACTCCGGCTCACCGATGTCGACGTCTGGAGTGACGCCGAAGGGCACAACGACTGAACTCGACGACGTGGAACCGACGCTTTGACGGCCGAACCACGAGTCGTCGTGACGGTCGTCGGCAAAAGCGACGAGCGCCCACTCGTCCGACCGACAGTATATGTCGATGGTCGACGAACCTCCCGTATGAGTACGTTCGTCGTCATCGGTGGCGACGCCGCCGGCATGTCCGCAGCGAGCAAGGCCAAACGCGACGACCCCGACCTCGATGTGGTCGTCTTCGAGGCCGGCGAGTGGGTCTCGTACGGGGCCTGTGGACTCCCCTACTACGTCAAGGGCGAGATTCAGTCACTCGACGATTTGGTTTCGGTCACGTCCGAGGAGTTCCGCGAGCAACGGGACATCGACCTCCGGACGAACCACGAGGTCATCAGTATCGACCCGGACGACCGAACCGTCACCGCTCGTGGCGAGGACGAGGTGGTGCAAGCATACGACCAGCTACTCGTCTCGACCGGTGCTGCGGCCGTCGAACCGCCAATCGACGGTCTCGATAGGAATGGCGTGTACACGCTCGGATCGATGTCCGACGGCAGGGACCTCCGGGAGTACGTCTCGCGGGCGCGCACCGACGGCGACCTCCACCAGCCCGACCGCGGGCCGGCCTGTCAGTTCCTCGAAAACTGCAACGGTCCCGTTGGAATCGTCGGCGGCGGCTACATCGGCATCGAGATGGCCGAGGCACTCGCGGCCAACGACTTCGAGGTGCACCTCTTCCAGCGCGGTGGCCGAATTTTGAAATCGTTCAGCGAGGCGACGAGCGAAGCAATCGGCGACCACCTCGCAGAACAGAACGTCGCGGTGAACCTCAACACGGAAGTCGAGGGACTCGCCGGCGGTGAGGTGGTCGAGGCGGTCGTCACCGAGTCGGGACGAACGCCCGTCGAGATGGTGCTCGTCGGGACCGGCGTCAGTCCACGGACGGACATCGCCGAAGAAGCCGGTATCGAGCTTGGAGAGACCGGTGCCATCGCGGCGGATGCCTACCGAGAGACGAACCTGCCGGACGTGTACGCCGCGGGCGACTGCGCGGAGGCCGAACACGTCGTCACCGGCGAGGCCGGGTATGTGCCGCTCGCGCTGACGGCCAACCGCCACGGTCGGGCGGTCGGCCGGACGATTGCAGGGAATCCGACGAGAGGTGGCGGTGTCGCGGGGACGGCGGCGGTCAAGGCCTTCGAGGTCGAAGCCGCCCGTACTGGTGTTCTCGACGGTAGGGAGGCCCGCCGTGCTGGCTTCGACCCCATCACCGAGACCATCGACACGAAGTCGCGCGCCGGCTACTACCCGGAGGGCGGCACAGTCAGGGTGACGCTCACGGCCGACCGCGAGTCCGGACGCGTCTTGGGTGGGAGCCTCGTCTCCGAGTACGGCGAGGGAGCCGTCCACCGGAGCCACGCGCTCGTTGGCGCGGTTACGGAGGGGGTCACGCTCGGCAAACTGTCGAACTACGACCTCGCGTACGCGCCGCCGTTCAACACGACGTGGGACCCCGTGCTGACCGCGGCGAAGGTACTCGACGGGAAGCGCTGACAGGGTAGTGTCGATATCCCAGAACAGCGGGTGATGACTCACTCTACAACGAAACCGGCGAACGGTGACCGTTCTCGTTGATGAGAGATGCGTGGGCTGAATGCGACTCGCTGCCGATGTGCGTCTGGTGCTCAGTCGGCGAGGACCGCCGAGAATGGGACCTTCAAGGGAGGGAATTGTCTATCGCAATATGGTGTTTATCAACGGACCGCGCGGCGCTTTTATCCGGGGCGAGCATAGGGCAAGCGATGGTGCGCAACATCGCAAGCGAGATGGCCGCCCTCGACCCCGAGGACTTCTATCTCCTCTCGGGCGTCGAGCAGGGGATGCGCTTCAGCGAGTGGGTCAACCGGGGGAAACTGCCCGAGTTCGCCGACCTCACACCCGAAAACGTCGACTATCGTCTCGACCGCTGTGCCGACCGGGGGCTGCTCGAACGCCGAACCATCCAGTACGAGGGCTACAAACTCACCTTCGAGGGATACGACGCGCTCGCCCTGCATACCTTCGCCGAGCGCGGCACCATCGAGGGAATGGGCGCGCCGCTCGGCGTCGGCAAAGAGAGCGACGTCTACGAGGTCGCCTCCTACACGCCCTTCGCGCTCAAGTTTCACCGTGAGGGGTACACCAATTTCAGAGAAGTGATGCGCGAGCGCGAGTACACCGCCGACCGCGAGCACGTCTCGTGGATGTACACCGCTCGCAAGGCCGCCGAGCGCGAATACGACGCGCTCGAAACGCTCTATCCCGACGTCTCGGTCCCTCGGCCCGTCGACCAGAACCGGCATGCGGTCGTCATGGAGAAACTCGCTGGCGTCGAACTCTCGACGGCAACACTCGACGCCGAGCAAGTGGTTGGGGTCTGTGACCTCGTTCTTCAGGAGGTCGCGGCGGCCTTCGAGGCGGGCTACGTCCACGCCGACATGAGCGAGTACAACGTCTTCGTCGCCAGCGACGGCGTGACCGTCTTCGACTGGCCTCAAGCCGTCCCCACCGACCACGCGAACGCAATCGAGTTCCTCGAACGCGATATCGAGAACCTGCTCGGCTACTTCACTCAAAAACATCCGAGCGCCATGCCGGCGGTCGATGCCGAACGGATAGCCGCCGCCATCATCGATGGAACGTTCGAGTCGCTGAAGAGGCATCGATAAACTTCATCTCACGATATAGAACCTGCCAGCTGCCGCTGCCCCAGAGACTCGGAGGATGGATTGCTACAAACCACCCATCTGCTTATAGATCGAGAGAGCGAGTTGATGTCTCAGAATCTTCAGCAGTCAGTCATTGCTGATTACGTTTTATCGATTACAGTTCATCCCACGATTCTCACACGGTCTCCCTAGACTCTTGATCAGTTTTATGAATACTCCACGCATGGCCGCTCCAGGATTTTAGTCAATTTTATGAGAATGGAGAAGTATTATATTTCAGCGATTGTTTCATGGTAATCATTACCCAGCGCACCGCGCTTACAAATGAGATGAAACTAAGCACTATCCGAGGCCGGCCAGATATATCTATCATGTAAAGAATTTCGTGAAATTTAAATCACAGCAGTAGTTTCTCTACCTATCGTGCGTGAGAACTCCATTCGTCCAAGTCTCGCTACCGAGGCGGCGTTTCGGGGGAAGGAGAATGACAAATATAAAACTATCTAGAGCTTATGCCAGTCGGGTAAGCAAGCGCTCCCGAATCACGAGCAAACACGGGAGCACCGTCATGCACGCGACGAACGCGTAGACGATGCTCAGTCCGGTCACGATACCGAACCGCTGGAGCGGCGGCGACAGCGCCAGTGCGAGCACTCCGAAACCGGACGCGGTCGTCACCGCACTGCCAAGCAACGCACCGCCGGTTCCCGTGAGTGCTGTCGACAGTGTGTCCGCGAGCGAGTCGTGACGAGCGCGTTCGTCGACGAACCGTTCGCTGACGTGGATGCTGTAATCCACGCCCAGACCGATCGCCAGACTCGTGATGACGACGGTTTCGCTGTTGAACGGGATGTCGAGCACTGCCATCGTCCCAAGCAACCATGCAAGCGCGATGACGACGGGAACGAGCGCCGATTCGCGGAGCAGTTCGAGTTTCCGATACACCGTCGAGGTAGAGAGACCACAGTCCTCACGCAGGTCGCTTGCCGATTTCGGCTCGTTTAGCCGAGTGAGAATCTCTCGACAGGTACTGTCGTCGAGCGATTGCAACACTGGCGGGAGAGCGGGTCCGTCGGATTCGTCGGACGACAATCGGGCCATTTCGGTAGCTGAGTCAGTCGAGCCAGTGTTCGGCGGGATCAGTGATAATCGATTCGACCCACTGTGTTGCTCGCTCATCTCAGATGCTGTATACTGTGGTTTTGTTTCCGGAGTCGACGGAACTCATGTCGTACTTGATTCTTTCGGCGGAAAGGGTATAGGGGTCTCGGTCGTTCCCAGATAGCTGGAATAGCCCGATTCCAACCGCCGTGCGATTCCTGCTCGTCGACGGATGGTAGTCCCCCGATCCGGGACGCCCCCATCGATGTTTATCCTCCAGCGTCGAATACGACGCTGATGACACACGGGGCCATCACCCGAGTTGAGCCGCGAGACGCTGGGCGTGGGGTCGAAGTCGGCGCAGCATCCCGACCGAGCAAAGCCAGTACGATGGACACACCGCTGCATACGAGGGTTCGTCGATGACGAGTATGCTCAATGTAACCATTATCCACACGGTCTTCGCTGCGCTGTGGACGGGTGGCCACACTCGTAGTTGCAGGTGCTGTTATCCCGGCAGCACGCAGCGAGTTGCTGAGTACGGAAGGGCTGATTCTCATCGCACGACGGTTCTGGTATTTCACGGTCGGTTCAGTCCTCCTGTTATTGTTCAGCGGCGGGCATCTCGCAGGGACACTCTATACCGCTGAAACGCCCCAGTCGACCGGCCGAGGGAATCTCGTACTGGCGATGGTCGGTCTGTGGCTCGCCCTCGCAGTCGTGCTTTTCTTCGGCTTTCGTCGGTTGACCAGCACCCAACCGGAGCAGTCAGCGGTAGCGGTGGCAACGAAAGCGCGACCGTGGTTTCTCGGAGCGAGTGCGGTCTCGATAGCACTACTCGTCGTCGCTGGGCTTCTCTAACCAACTCGCACGAAATCACAGTTGCGTTCTGTCATTTCGGTGGCACCGGTGATCTCGCCGGGTTCTGGAAATTTCGCAAACGGTAGTTCGGGAACAGATGGTCAACGAGTGCTGGCGTGGACGTCGTGGATGAAAAGACAGAACAAGATTATCCGCCGAACAGCGGGTATGGGCAAGCTTTCGCCGGCGGAGATGACCAGTACGTGTTCTCCAGAACCGGTGCATCGAGCGGTATGAACAGCAGCGAGAGGTCCACGGCTCAGACCGGTGGTCAGTTGCCCGTCGCCGTTACTCCGCCTCGTCCACGACGCTCCGGTCCAGCTCTATCCCCAGTCCGGGTCCGTCGGGAGCCGTAACCGTGCCCTCGTCGTGGTCGAGCGTCTCGGTGAGGAGGAAGTCGCGGGCGTCGGGCGTCAACGGCGGTTCCATCGGGAACTCACACCACCCAGAGCGCGCGGCGGTCATCACGTGGAGGTTTGCGGCGAAGCCGACGCCGTTGGTCCACGTGTGCGGCACGAACTTGACACCCTGATCGCGCGCGCTCGCCGCGATTGCCGCGCCTTCCTGAATCCCGGTGGCGAGCATCGCGTCGGGCTGGAGCACGTCCACCGCGTCGTGGTGCAGGAGTTCAACGACGGACCTCGTGTGGTCCGTCGTTGAACTCCCCGCCGGCGATGGGAACGTCGGTGCAGTCGCGCAGGCGGGCGTACCCCCGGTAGTCGTGGCGCGGCAGCGGCTCTTCGAGCCACGCGATGTCGAGTCCTTCGAGGTCGCGCGCGCGACCGCGAGCGCCTCGGCGAACGACCACTGCTCTTCCTCCTCGATGGCGCGTATCGCCCAGCCCTTGTTTGCGTCGACCATCAGCGTGAGGTCGGGGAACGCCTTACGCACCTGCCGAACGATGTCGACGTCTTCCTTCGAGGTGATGCGGAGTTTGACCGCCTCGAACCCCTCGTCGAGTCGGTCTTCGATGTAGGCGATGCGCTCGTCGGCCGGCTGGACCTCGCCGGTGCTCGCGTAGGCTGGAATTTCGTGGCTGGTGGTCCCGAGCAACTCGTGAATCGGTTTGCCGGCGTCCTTACCGATGATGTCCCACAGCCCGACCTCGATGTGCCACGGCCGCGCGCTGAGGAGGTCGAGCGAGGCGAGCTTCCGGCGGATGTGGGCGACGTCGTGCGGGTCCTCGCCGAGCAGGAGCAGTCTGAGCGTATCGTCGTAGGTGATACCGGCCGGAATGCTCGGGCTGGCCGTGATGCCGGTGATGCCCGCGTCGGTTTCGATTTCGAACAGTTCGCACTCGTGGCTGCCCTGCGGGTAGCCCGGCACCCACGTCGGGTCGAAGCTCCCGTCGAGGTCGTGGGCGAGGTGGTACTGGGTGACGCCAGTTATTTCCATGGACGACCGTGTATGCGACGTGTAGATAATCATTACTATTTCGCTCATATGACATCAGGAAAGTATATTCTTCATGCTCGACAAAATAATGGAACCAATTCGACAATCTGAATTACGCGGATAGACCGAGAGATAAAACGACCTAGCCGACCTCCGTCAGTATTCGAACCCGGTATCGATGTACTGTGCGTTTTCGGTCGTGGTCTGAATCGCTTCGCTGTACTGGAGGGTTTTCTGTATGCCACCGTCGAGTTCGAATTTCTCCTCTTTCCGTCACTACTCCCGCCTACGAAAGCGGGTATATTGAGGGCTATGCATCGATTCTTGGCGATAATCAAATCAAAGTGATCAGTACCATCCCCGAAAATACATCACCAGCAACCACTGACGGTTGTCAAATATGACCGCTTTCCGGAGGCAACCGTGACGCGTGTCGCGTCGCTTCTGACCGAACTGACGCTCGATGAAAAGCTCCAGCTCATCCACGGCACGGCCGACCCCGATAGCATGGCGACCGGCTATATCTCGCCGATAGAGCGTCTCGATATCCCGCCGCTTCGGTTGGTCGACGGTCCGCTCGGCGTCCGCGCGGAGGGCGAATCCGCGACCGCGTTCCCGTCGTCAATCGCTCTCGCCGCGTCGTGGGACCCAGACCTCGCGCGACGTGCGTGGCACGGTGACGGTCGAGATGCGATAAATCGGGAGAGTGCGCCGTCTGAGTTCGGCTAGTCACTTTCTTTATTTATAGAGTACACAGAAGGTCATATTGTCGAGATGTAGGGGTTATCGGAGCAATCCATGATTTGCGAAAGTCCTTCCCAGTAGCTGGGAGATACAGGGCGCACACCGGTCACGGAACGCGCTCAGTTTCGCCGTACGTATAGATCGGAGAGATAACAGCGAGCGCAGTTTGGTGTGTTACGCTGGCATCGAAGATCGCAGCGCTGTGTCGACCCGGAAAGCTGGTTACTGCATACCCGTCGTCGGATGAGGCCGCTTTACAGGGTGATCTGCTCACCGTCCTCAGGAACGAGAACGTCCTCCGTCTCCGAGCGCAATTCCTCGCGCGAAAGAAGGCAGTGGTTGATGGCCTCCATGTGATCGACAACGAGCGTCGCATCGGTCGCATCGCGAGCGGCGTTGATGTCCGCGACACCCATCGTGATGGGGTCGCCCTGCTCGAACTGTGCTTCGCCACCGTTGAGGACGACCATATCGGGATCAAACTGGTCGAGCGTCTCTTCGACCGGGTCGTACCAGATCGTATCCCCAGCGATGTACAGCGTTTCGTCGGCCTCGAAGACGAATCCGGAAACGGGCCCCATTCCTTCAGCTAGCTCACCGTGCCCGTGACGTCCCGGCGTCCGGTGGAGAGAAATGTCGTCGAAGGAGGTCTCGTCGTCGACAGGCCGCACGTCGGTGAATCCCTCCTCAGTGAAGGCGTCTGCCTCTTCGGGCTGACAGAAGAGCGGGACATCCGCGTCGAGTTCTTCGATGGCTGCCTCGTCGAAGTGGTCGGGATGGCGATGGGTGACGACCACTGCGTCGTAGGAGAGGTCGACATCAGGAAGCGGTACGAGCGGATTCCGGTCTTGGTTCTCTGTCGTGAGGAAACCGGGAACTCCTGGGGCTTCGGTCACGGTGGGCATCTCGCCTTGCGGTGTGAACAGCGGATCGACGAGGAACGTCGTCCCATCAACGGTCGCAAGGACGGTGGCGTTCCGGACGAGCTGAACACTGATGTCGGAATCAGTCGTCATACACGACTCCCTTCGGGAGACGGCGGGTTGAGACTTGCGTTGAAATATTCCGAGTTCAACTGCCGCGGGTTCGACCGGGAGAGGGTGCTCACCGTATGAACTCGATGTTCTCGGAGTCGACCGCGGGCCGTCGCTGATGATTCCAGACGAGCTCAACCACAGCTCTGCTACCGCGGAGATTCCCGAGACCTTGGTCCGGATATCGGTCGGCATCGAACACGTCGACGACCTCTGTGCGGACCTTCAGGCGGCACTGCCGTAGGCGAGCGTTCCCCTTTCGTTCCCACTGTCCCGACCCGCAAGCTGGTCGACTGTACCCGGTCGTAGTAGCTGCAACCAGGTGTACGAACCGTTTCCAATCGAAAAAGTGCGGATTATTCGAGCGGTTCGATGGCGTCACCGGGGCGAATCATTCCATCTTCGAGAACGTCCGCTCGGAGACCTCCTCGGTGAGTGAGCGCCTGCAATACGCCATCGTGAGTGATGCGCTGAAGGTGACTACACGGTTCACACAAGCGATCTCCTCGACAGATGGCGTCACCGACCTGGAATCGTTGTCCAACGAGATGGTTGAGTGCGACATCACGAGTTTCGATGTTCCGTCGGTGTTCGCCCGGTGCGAGTTCGATTCCCGCTTCACGTTCGATTGCTGTAACGGCCTCCTGCTCGATCAACGTGAGGTCGTACCCATCGTGGCGTTGCTCATCTGATTCCCACTTGACGAAGGTCCCCGTCTCGATCTCGCTAAAGTACCGGTCACCTCGCAGCCCCTTTCCGGTGATTGCTTCAACGTCGGGCTGTTCCGCCATCTGAGCTTCGGCTTCGTGTGCGATAAACGCCCGCTCGACGGTGCCAAACTCGGTCATGCGTGCTATACCATTTTACAGAAGTATAAACAGTCGGGAGTCCTCCCTTACGGGTGACCGATACGCGCCGTTTGTGCCCCACAGTACGTCTCTGACGAACAGAGGGAGAACATGGCGATATCGTCGACATTGACGAATGATCCGGCAAGTGTCTGCAACAAGATTTTCCGCTCGGCATTCAATTTATACATGTATGACACCAAGACGACCATCTCGATGGAGTGGACAATGACCGACATCGGCTATACGCTGTCGAGTGAGGAATTCGGACCGAATGCTCTCGTCCAGCAGGCAGAACGCGCCGAGGAGGTCGGTTTCGACTTCGTATCGAGTTCGGATCACTACCACCCGTGGGTCAGCGCACAGGGGAATGCTCCCTTCGTCTGGAGCGTGCTCGGAGGTGTTGCCGAGGCAACTGAAGACATCGATGTCGGTGTCGGCGTCAACTGCCCAATCATGCGGATTCATCCCGCGGTCGTTGCGCACGCGGCCGCGACAGCCGGAGCAATGCTCGATGGGCGCTTTTTCTTCGGCGTTGGCACCGGCGAACGCCTGAACGAACATGTCACCGGCGAGCACTGGCCACCCCACTCCGTTCGATTGGAGATGTTAGAAGAGGCGGTCGCAGTGATTCGAAAGCTCTGGGAGGGCGGCCAGACAAGCCACTACGGCAAACACTACACCGTCGAGAACGCCCGACTGTTCACCTTACCCGATGAGCTTCCACCAATCGTCGTCTCGGCGTTCGGCGAAAAGACCGCGACAGCTGCCGGCGAAATCGGTGACGGGTTCTGGTGTGTCGGGCCACAAGGTGACCTCCTCGACGCCTATGAAAATGCAGGCGGCTCCAGTCCGTCCTATTGTCAACTCCACGCCTGTCACGCCGACAGCGAGGAAGAGGCAGTTGAAACCGTCCACGAGGTATGGCCGAACTCCGGACTCCCGGGTGAACTCGCTTCGCAGCTACCGACCCCGCGACACTTCGAACAGGCAACACAGATGGTGAGTGAAGAAGACATCCGCGAGGGAGACATCATCACCACTCCTGACCCGGACGAACACATCGATAGCATTCAGCAGGCTATCGATGCAGGCTATGACCGCGTGTACACGCACCAGATCGGTGACGACCAACAAGCGCTGCTCGACCTCTATGAAGAAGAGATCCTGCCAAGCTTCGAGTGAGTGTTCATAACGCCAAAATCGTCGCCCCGACAAAAGCTACCCGTAACGGCATTCCGCCGCGTCAGTAGGCGCGATCCCATGCAGCGATTGAGTGGGATATCGAGTAGCGCTATTCGACCGCAGCAATCCCAACACCTTGTGATGGCAAGCAAAACGTCTGTACCCCCGCCTTCCGTCTTCGAGAGGAGTTACTCGTATGTTTGAAACAGCTCTCGGTGTCGGGTTCGTGGTCGTACTCTTCGCGAGTGCGTACGTTTTGCGCACTCATACCACGACAGTGGAAACGACGGCTGCCGACGGCGGCGTGTTGCCCGAAAGTCCGGGAACCGAAACGGGCAGCAAGACCGAGGGGAAAACTGCCGGTCTCGTGCGCTGGCTCACCACCACCGACCACAAGGACATCGGCATCATGTACATCGTTTTCGGGACTGTGGCGGCGCTGTGGGGCGGCGTCGATGCGATGATGATACGGACCGAGTTACTCACACCGGCGGTCGATATCTGGACCGAAGGGACCTACGACGCACTCTTTACGACGCACGGTCTCACGATGCTGATACTGTTCGTCACGCCCGTCGCCTTCGGTCTCGCGAACTATTTCTTGCCGCTCTTGGTCGGAGCCGACGACCTCGCCTTCCCGCGGCTCAACCTGCTCGGGTTTTGGTTGCTGCCGCCCGCGTTGCTGCTCATGCGCGGCGGATTGTCGATAAACATCCTCGCGAAGGTCCTCGGACTTTTCCTCTCAATGGACACTATTGGCTTTCTGTTTACCATCCAACCGCCGGAGCTCGGCTGGTATCTCTACGCGCCGCTGTCCATCGAATCGCCGAACCCACAGGTCGATTTCATGCTGCTCGGCCTGCATCTGAGCGGCATCTCGACGGTCATCGCCTCGATAAACTTCATCATCACCACCTTCGCCGAGAGGAGCGAGGACGTCGCGTGGTCGGATATCGACCTGTTCACGTGGACGATAGTCACGACCGCCGGTCTCGCCCTGTTTGCCTTCTCGATACTCGGCAGCGCCATCGTGATGCTGCTGCTCGACCGCAACTTCGGGACGACCTTCTTTACGACCGAGGGCGGCGGTCCCATCCTCTGGCAACACATCTTCTGGTTCTGGGGCCATCCGGAGGTCTACATCATCGTTTTGCCGGGCTTCGGGCTGATGAGCCTCATCCTTCCCAAATTCTCCGGTCGGACGCTGTTCGGCCGCCGGTTCGTCATCTACTCCACATTTGCTATCGGCGTGCTCTCGTTCGGTGTCTGGGGCCATCACATGTTCTCGACGGGCATCGATCCGCGCATTCGTGCGGGATTCATGGCGATCTCGCTCGCCATCGCGATTCCGAGTGCCATCAAGGAGTTCAATTGGATTACCACCATCTGGAAAGGACGAGTGCGCCTGACCGCGCCGATGATGCTCTGTGTCGGCGGACTGAGCACGTTCGTCATCGGTGGCATCACGGGCGTGTTCCTGGCAGCTATCCCCGTGGACATCCTCTATCACGATACCTACTACGTCGTTGGGCACTTCCACATGATTTTGATGGGCATCATCCCGTTCATGCTGATGGCGGCGAGTTACTACTGGTATCCCATCGTTACCGGCAAGATGTACGACCAGCGCCTCGCCAAGCTTCAGGTATTTTTGATGATCGTCGGCGTACTCATTGCCTTCGGCGCGATGCTCGTCACCGGTGCGCTCGGTCTCCCGCGGCGGTACGCGAGCTACCCCCCCGAGTTCGCCTTCCTGATGCAGATTACGACCGTAGGATCGTACGTCATCGGTATCAGCGTCCTCATGTGGCTCGTGAACATGCTCAAATCGTATCTGTGGGGACCGCGCATCACCGAGGCCGATGTCTGGAACCTCAAGGAGACCGGCCAGTTCACCCGCGAGTGGCAGTGGTTCGAACAGCGCCTCGACGAGCGCTACACCACCGACGGCGGCGAGCAGGCCGACGACCGTGGCGACGGAACCACCCACTCATGAGCGACGACGAACTGGCGGGTGAGGACGAAAAGGGGTTCTTCGAACACTTCGCGCCGGTCTATCGGAGCCTGAAGCGGACGGTGACGAGCCGGTCGATACAGACGTATGCGGTCTCGGTCGTTGGGATACTCGTGCTCTCGGCGAGCATCGGCGGGGCCGTCGTCGGCGTGTATGGACTCGTTCAGGAGGATTTCGGTCTCTGTAGCAACCCCATCATCGAAGTCACGCCACCGGAAGCCGCCGACCTCGCCGCCGACGACGCACAGCCATCGCTGCCCCACATCGACTACGAGGAGTTGACCCGTGACGAACAGCGCGGGTTCCGCACGGCGCTCAACGTGGCGAACAACGAGGAGGAAGTCGAAGGCAACGTCACCCACCTCCCGCTGTTCCGCAACGGTGCCATCGTCGAGTACCGCGGCGAGGAGTATTACGTGGCGGTCAGTTCATTCAACGAATGCGTCGACCCGGGGGCGTTCGACCTCCCGTTCAGTATCGCCGGAGTGATCGTTGGCGCGGGCATCGTCGCCGCCCCCAGCCTCTGGAGGCGGTTCCGATAACATCATGACAAAGTACGACATCCATCGACCGAGTTTTTCGGCCACGACCACGGACGACTGGGAGTTCCCGACCGAACAGGACTTCCCAACTGATGACCTCTCGGCGGTCGCCGACCATTTCCTGCTGTCGGCCTCGGGGTTCGACGATCCCGACCAGTTCGAGGATTTACAGTTGCCGGTGGTCAACTCGCAGGGCTATCTGAGCAACAACGGTCTCTGGGCCGCCCGGAGCGGTCCCTACAGCGTCGAGCGTATCGCGGATATCGACCCCGAGACGAAAGCGGAGGTGCTGGACCTCATCGATGACCTCGGCACGGAAAACTTCGATACGTTCGAGGACGTCGTCGTGACCGAACCCGAGTGGGGGGCGACGACCGGAAGCCAGCCGGCAGATTCGGCGGGTGGGGTCGTCGATTCCGCTATCGATGCGGCGGAGGCGTCGCACTCGCCGGGCGGTGCCGTCGTCGGTCTCGGATTCCTTCTCGTCGCCGCTGCCGTCGTCAACGACCGGCGGGGATGAGTGGGGCAGTCGCGTCTCTGGTGGCAGGTCACTGGAAGGTCGTCCCGACGAACGCGATGTCGATGCGTGGTTCGGCATATTCGAAGGCGAGACCGACGACGAGTCCGTAAAGACACTGCCCGAGGAAGGTGAGGACGACGAACAGGACGAGTGCTATACCCGTCTCGCCGGAGTAGAAGGCAATGGCGAAGCCACTCCAGCCGATGGCGGCGAAAGTGACACCGCTGACCGCCATCCGCCAGCCGGGGAGGTACTGATGCAGTGCAGCGAACAGGAACGGCCACGTCGTCATCCCGCCGCCGACGAAGATGAGATAGCCCACGAGCGGATCGCCGGTCCCGAGGAACGGGTCGCCGATGCCGGCGAGCGAGGCCATCTCGCCGAATTGGGTGGGGTCGAACGCATCGAGGCGGATGGCGACGTAGAGCACGACGCTATCAGCAAGCGTGCCGAGACCACCGGCGATGGCCCCGACGATGCCGCCGACGACGACGCGCCGGAGATCGTTCGCCGCTTTGCTTTCGGATTCGCCAGTCACCCGTTCGACGAGCGAGCCGGTATCGACCATGCCCATGAGTACACCCACGGCCGCAAAAAGCCTGCTCCGGGGAGAGTATGGGCTTTCATTCGCCAGCAGTAGGTTCTTGTGCATACTATGCACCAACAGCTATAATGAGACGGGGACGGGCGGTGGCGGCGCTGGCGTTCGTGGTGTTTTTCATCAGCGCTGTCGAACCGGCGGCCGCACAGTCGATCAACAAGGCGTTGATTCGAAACCTGAACCGTCAGCTGCTGTACGTCGCCGTCCCCCTCGCCATACTGGTCGAGACGATTCTCTTCTATGCCGTCTGGCGGCACAAGGACAACGAGAACCCCACGCCGACCCGCGAGAACCGTTCGCTCGAAATCACGTGGACGATTGCGACCGCCATCATCCTCCTGTTCGTCGGGTTCGCCTCCTACAACGTGCTGGCCAATCCATATATCTCGCCGTCGTATGGGAATCAGGAGATCGCCGGGGCGAACGTGTCGAACCCTCACCTCCAAGGGGCAATCCTCCCCGACGACCCGGATGCCGTCGTCGTGGATGTCATCGCCTACCAGTGGGGCTGGGAGTTCGTCTATCCTGAGGCAAACGTCACAACAAACAACGTCTCGGTGCTGCCGGCGAACAAGGACGTCTACTTCCATCTCACCGCCCGCGAGGTAATACATTCGTTCCACGCGCCCGAACTCGGTCTCAAACAGGACGTCATCCCCAGCGAGACCAACACGATCCGGACCAACGTATCGAAGCGTGGACAGTACAGAGTGTACTGTTCTGAGTACTGTGGGGCCGGTCACTCGCGGATGTATGCCAATCTCACCGTCATCTCCCAACAGCGATACCGGAACTGGCTCGCCACTCAGCGCAACGCACGGAACGATACGCCAGTGTCCGTCAACGCCACCGAACCGTCGCGCGGTGCTACGCGAGTGACACCGACGCGCCGACGTACAGCAGCGTGACGATGAACACCC
The DNA here is from genome assembly GCF_051195015.1 of Halococcus sp. AFM35. NCBI lineage: Archaea > Methanobacteriati > Methanobacteriota > Halobacteria > Halobacteriales > Halococcaceae > Halococcus > Halococcus sp. AFM35. The sequence continues at coordinate 104,987 of NZ_JBNTJU010000009.1, read as the reverse complement.
ACACGAGGTCGACGAAATGCCAGTAGAACGAGACCGTCACCATCGAGGTGTCGCGCTCACCCGATAGCTGGCCGAGCAGCCCGCGGGCGAAGAGCACGCCGAGCAGTATCGTCCCACTGACGACGTGAAGCCCGTGCAGCCCCGTCAGCCCGTAGAACGCGCTGCCGAACGTCGAGGAGATGGTGAAGCCCTCCTTGACGATGAGGTCGTAGTATTCGTAGATTTGACCGAAGACGAACAGTACACCGAGGGCGAGCGTCGCGCCGAGCAGGCTCAGAAACCGCCGACGATTGCCGTCTTCGAGTGCCGAGTGGGCGGAGTGAAGCGTGACGCTGCTCGCGAGGAGCGCGACCGTATTGACGAACAGCACCGGACTCAGCAGTCCGGGGAGTTCGCTCGGCGGCCACCCACCCGCTCGGATGAAGAGGTAGTAGATAAACCCCGCGGAGAAGGTGGCGATGTCACTGATGAGAAAAAGCACCATCCCACCCCGGAGCGCGCGCGGCGCGCGCTCTGCCAACCCGCGCGTCCAGAAATCGATGAGGAAGGCGTGGTAGAGCCAGCCGAACAGACCGACGAGGAAGACGGCCGCACCCGAGAGGAAGACGACTGGTCCATAGATACCGGGGATGGGCGCGACATCGCCGTTGCCGAAGAAGTACAGGCCAGCACCGAGATACAGTCCGACCACCCCGAGCGCACAGACGACCGGCCACCACGTCGCCTCGCTCCTGCCCGCTGGAACGTCCGCACCCGCCGGCGGCTCCTGTCCGTCGCCCGGTTCGACCGCCTCGTTCGTTCCCATGGCCACGGATTGGACGGACCTCTCAAAAGTCCCCGGCTTGCGTTCGTCGAGACCTCAGCCGTTCGTTTCGGCGGCCGGTCGCGAGCGCGAGTCCGTCATTAGCGTCTCCCGCTCGGGGAGATAACACACCGCGAGAATGCCGACAGCATAGACCGCCGCGCTGGCGGCGACGACCGTATCGATACCGTCGAAGACGGCGATTTCGTAGCCTATTAGAATCGGGAGCGGGACGGCCACCAGCCGCGCGGTAGCCCACACCACCGCAATCGCCGTTCCATCGCTCGGAACGAGTTCGGGGAGGGACGCAGAGAGCCAGCCGAACTGCCCGACCGTGAAGTAGCCGACGACCACTGCCATCACCGAGAAGAGAACGGGCGTGCGTATCAGCAAGAACAGACCAAACACGGTCGACAGCGACCCGATAGCCATGACCAGCAGTGAGCCGACTCGGCCGATGCGCTCGGCGATGGTACCGGCTGTGAGCGAGCCGGCAATCCCGCCGATACCGTAGCACGCGCCCGCGATGGCGGCCCACAGGTCAGGTCTGGCCAGTCCGTAGCCCTCCGTGACGGTGGTCGCATACGCCGGCAGCCACGCGACGACACCCCACCAGCCCGCAAGCGCCGCGAACGCCAGCGCGGCAGCCACGATGGTTCGTCGCCGAGTTAGACCACGAAACATGTCTCCAATGGAGATGGTGTCCGTTCGGTCGTCATTCCTAGTCAACTGCGCCGAACCGGCCACGCGGCGAACGAAGGGGGTCGCTATCGCCGGCAACACGCCGATGGCGAAGAGGTATCGCCACGGCCCCGGACCGAAAACCGGCGCGAGGAACTGTGGGTCGAACGTCTGAAGGACGGCCCATGCGACCGATGCGAGGACGATTCCGCCGCCGAAACCGGCACTAACGGAGCCTGTGTACCGGTCGTCAGTCGTCCTCGCAGCTGCGTTCGTGAGTTCACCCCCGATACCGAGGAACGCGCCGGCGAGAAACCGGAAGATTGCGAACGCCAGAAACGTCTCGCTTGCGGCGGTCAGCCCGGCGACGACCGCATAACCGAGCAGGGAAATCGTTATCGCGTTCACCTGCCCGACGACATTGATGGTGAGCGCCCGAGCCGTCCCGCCAACGGCCCAACCCAAAAGCGTCGCAGCCAGCACAATGCCGGCGTAGAAATACAGCGACGAGGCGGCATACGGCGAGAGGAGATCGTCAAGAATCGGTCCGAGCGCCACCACGAACACGAACGTCTCGTAGCCGCGAAACAGCCATCGCAACGCCCCGGCTGCCGGCAAGCGAGCGTCATCCGTCTGATAGTCGTCTCCAGCCATCGAATACAGTCCGCCCCTGAGCCGGTTAAGCGCTTCCCGGAGTGAGCCAGCCGCGCGAGCCGAGGCAGAATATGCCAGCATCGAAGCTAAGCCGATACCGCGACGAATCGGCCTATGGATGAGCGGTTGGATGGACGCTTCAACGCAGCCATCGGCCGACGGGCAGCGCTGAAGGCCGGTGGAAGCGGCCTCCTCGCGCTCTCGCTGGCCGGCTGTATCGGGCGCGCGAACGTCGGTGAGCGTGGACTGAACCCGCCGTCGTCGGACACCATCGAACGGGGTGGGGTTTTCACCATCGGCGTCGCCGACCCGCCGGCGGGGACGAATCCGTTGGCGGTTTCGAACGAACAATCGTACGGCATGCTCGACCTCCTCTACGGGTTCGGGACGACCGTGGACCCGGTCGATTTCGGGGTGCATCCGAGCGTCTTCGCCAACTGGTCCGAACACCACACCGAGACGCCGACCGCGAAGCCGGCGGTGCGGTTCACTGTTCGCGAGGGCTTAACCTTCACCGACGGCACTGACTGTACCGTCGAGGACGTCCTGTTCACCTATCGGTACCTGCTCGACCACCGCCCGGAGAAGTATGCATCGCTGCTCGACCCCATCGAATCCGTCGAGCGGGCGTCGTCGAACCGCTTCGACCTCAGCATGCAGCTCTCGGAGCCGGTCAGCACCTACGACTCCGTCCAGCTCGCCGTCCCCATCCTCCCAAAACACATATGGGAAGGCATTGATAGTCCTGCGGAGTACCGCCCAACCGACCACGGCGGTCCCGTCGGTCTCGGCCCAGCCCGTGTGAGGACCTATGACCCCGACACCGCAATCGAACTCGGCTTTCGTGGCGATTACCCGCTTGCGGATCTGGAGTGGAAGAGGAAAAAGGAGGAACTGCTCCACGGCGGCCCGTTTCTCGACGGTCTCCGTTATCGTGTCTACGAGGACGACACCGCCCTCGAAACGGCGTTCCATCGCGGTGACGTCGATGCCATGTACGGCTCGTACACGGCCGAGGAAATCAAACCTCTGCTCGACGGCCGGAGGCTCGTTCGTGGCTCTGGCGAGGGCTACAAAGCGTTCGCGTTCAACCTGCGTCGGACGCCGCTCGACGACCTCCCCTTCCGGCAGGCGCTCGGGTTCGCGTTCGATGACCGCTACTGGGTGGAACGACTCAACGACGGCCACGTCATCCCAGGTGATTTCGTCGCGCCACCGGACTACACGGCCGTCAGACCCGAACATCAGCCATCCATCCTGCCTCGCCCCGTTCGTCCGGCCAGCCAGCAACTACTCACCGGTCCCTCGACGGAGGCGTTCGCGTTCCGCGAGACCGATGACGGCTCGCTCGACGTCGAGGGGATTCGGTCGTTCCTCACGGAGGGGGCGTTGATTACTGGTGGTCCTGGTACGTTCGCCGGGGAACGCTATCCGGGCAGCCTGACCGGTGTCGAGGCATCCCAGACCGAGGCGAAATACGAGTACACGTTCGGCTCGGTCGAATCAGATGTACTCAAAGCCGCCGATACCGAGCAGGAGTTGCGAGTTGATGGCACCACGATTACGGCGATACGCGACGGCCCGCTCGCGCTTCTGACGCGTCCGGCGAGCGAACACCCCGAGGAGGCGAAAATGACGCGGCGGTATACAAGTGCTCTCCGTCGCATCGGCATCCCAATCGAACGGCGCGAGCTGCCATCTGAAGAACTGCGCACAGCAGTCTACCGCGACGAAGCGTTCGCTGTCGCGCCAATCGACGGGGAGGCGGTCTCCGAATTCGCCATCGAGACGCTCTATGAACGGTTTCACAGCGACAACGCCGACGACCACGACACCGCCGACATCGGTACGCGGAACAACGCCGATGAGTTCGTGCGAAATGCGACCGGCTACGGTCTCACCGAGAGCGCCACGGCCGACGACCTCATCACAGCTGCGCGCGAGGAGATGGCCGTCGAGTCCAGAAACGACCTGATTCGTCGGGCCATCGAACGAGTCTATCTCGATATACCAGTACTAGTTGCCTCCTATGAGAAGCTGTACTGGCCGGCCAACCGGACGGGCTTCGATGGCTACGTCGAGAACCTTCCCGCTCCGGGTGACACGTATCTGTCGACGGAGTTACTCCAGCTTCACCGGGCCAGCACGAACGGTGTGCTGGTCGCTCGTCGTTAGTCGCCCGCTTGCCCGGAGCCGGCTTGGCCCCCATCGTTTCCCAGACTGAGGGGAGCGGGACCGGTCGGAACGACGTCGTGACCCATCGACCAGTTGGTGACCTTGGCGAACGCGACGTATGCCGCACACAGCGCCGAGACCAGCCCGAAGTAGCCGCCCCAGACATTGAGGGCGGTGACATCGAACCAGTAGCCGAGACCGATGAGACCGTACGTCATCGCCAACGTGGCGAACACGGCGGCCAGCGCCGTACTGTCGGCGAGCGAGCCGACGAACCACAGGATAGTGATGATCCCGAACCCGAAGTTGATGACGCCGAACGCGGTCAGGCTCGGACTGGGGGTGATAATGCCGGTGAGGCTGAACAGCTCGAACAGCGCGAACCACCACCAGTACGCGCCGTACGTGAGGAACGCGGTCTGTGCGAGCGTATTGCCGTTGCGCCACGCGAGTATGCCGGCGAACAGCTGAATCGTCCCACCGTAGGCGATGGCGAGCGGGATGACCGTACCGGTAGTCCCACCACCAGTCAACCAGTTCGTTTCGATCAGCCCGACGATGAACGTCGTGAGCGCGAAGCCGATGAGTCCAATCGGTTCCGGATTGGCGAGTTTCGTGTCCTTTGGCATGGTTCTGACACCGACTACCGGTTGTGCCGTGACTCAATTGACCGCCCGGTCTGCGAAAGTAGGGGGTACAAGTGTCACCAGCGAGCTGGTGCCTCCATAGACGAGGAGCGCGTACACCTACTTCGAATAGGTGCTAAACGATTCGACCGACGTATCCTTCTCGGATTCATGAAGATAAAGAGCACTGTTCACGAGACCGATGTGACTGAAGGCCTGCGGGAAATTGCCAAGCAACTCACCCGTTTCAGGGTCTATCTCCTCGGAGATGAGACCCAGTGGACTGATAGACTCCAAGAGGTTCTCATAGATTTCACGCGCACGTTCAGTGCACCCCATGAGCGCGAGACAGTCTACGAACCAGAACGAACACAGCATGAACGCTCCCTCCTCGCCCGACATGTCGTCGTGTTCGTACCGATAGACGAGCCCGTCATTGGTGGCGAGCCGGTCGTGGATTGCAGCTATCGTCCCTTCGATACGCGGATCGTCAATCGGGAGAAAGCCTATCAGGGGAAGCAGTAGGAGGCTCGCGTCGAGCTGGTCGTCGTCGAACGCTTGGACGAAACTGTTTTGCTCCTCGTCGAATCCACGTTCGATGGTGGTCTCTTTGATGTTCTCTCTATCCGTGTGCCAGTCATCGAGTGGGGCATCGAAGTCGTTTTCTTCGGCTATATCGATCCCACGGTCAAGCGCAACCCAGCACATCGCCTTCGAGTGGACGAACTGTTTCGGACCGCCGGGCATCTCCCAGATACCTGCATCCGGTTCGTCCCAGACTTCACGGACGTACTCTACGATCTCTCGAATGGCCTCCCAGTCGTGACTGGCGATGTCCCTATCCGACCGTGTGAGCTGATAGATTGCATTGATGAGTTCGCCGTACATCCCAAGTTGGAACTGTGAGGCAGCCCCATTACCGATACGTACCGGTGTCGAGTCTCGATACCCCGAGAGATGGTCGAGTTCGATTTCCTCGTAGGTGGAGTCGTGTTGGAGTCCATAGAGGGGCTGCATTTCCGCGGGGTCTGTCGAGCGGCTAAGGTCCAAGTACTCATCGAGGTAGTTCTCTGCCTCGTCAATAGCGCCGAGGTTGCTGAAGGCTCTCACTGTAAAGGCCCCGTCGCGTATCCAGCTGTAGCGATAGTCGTAGTTGCGAACCCCACCGATCACCTCTGGGAGTGACGTGGTCGGTGCGGCAGTGATTCCGCTGGTTCCTCGATAGGTGAGGAGTTTGAGGGTGAGACTCGAACGCACTACCGTATCGTGATAGCCCTCGAACTGACCCTCGAAGTCCTCGCCCAAGCGTGCCCAGTCGCGCCAGAACTCGATTGTGCCATCGAGTAGTTCCTCACATGATTCGTCGTCAGTCGGTGCTCGCATTCCGTATTGGAGGACGAACCAGTGAGTATCGTACTCGTTTACTGGATAGGACGCGGTCGCTCTCCTGTCCTCGCTATCGAGCGTCACGGGACTCGATAGCGAGAGTTGTCTGGCCGCACCGGTTGCGAGCACACCACCGGCAGTGGATTCGAGCATGGTCTCCGCGCGGGCGTAGTCGAAACGCGGGGAGAACTCGATGTCGAGGGAAACAGTGCCGTCCGTACAGGTCACTTTTCGATAGAGTGCCTGAATTTTGGGTTGGTCGCCCCCGCCATTGAACCGCGGCATGAAGTCGGTCACCGTCGCGGTTCCGGAGTCGGTGTGAAACGTGGTCTGCAGCACGTTTGTCCGCTCCATATACTCCTGTTCAGCTTCGTACTCGCCCGTGGGGTGGATGGCGAACCGCCCGCCGCGGTCGGCGTCGAGGATGGCGGCGAAGGTGCTTGAGGAGTTGAGGCGCGGTAGACAACACCAATCTATCGAACCATCAGTACCGATGAGCGCGCACGTTTCGAGATTGCCGATCAGACCATAGTCGGCAATCGGCTTGTACTCACTCATTCGTCTCCCATGCTCGTGTTCCGGTATCGTAGCGCAGCGTGTTGCGGGTCAAAGCGATGTTTCGAATCATGAACCAGATTGTCTGTCGTGTGGCGAATATATGGTTCTACCGCTCGAATTGACCGTATGAGGCCCGTGTATTTGCAAGCTATCGAGACAAGTGAACTACAACCACACGTTTAGCCGGTATGTCTATGGACGAAATCACGCCGCCGGCCGGGAGTACGGGATGAGCAATGGGAATTCCGATGTCGTCGTCATCACCGGCGCGACCTCGGGTATCGGACGGGCCACGGCGAGAAAATTCGGCAAAGACGGCGCTCGCGTTGGATTGCTTGCACGCGGCGAGGACGGGCTTTCCGGCGCGGAAGAGGACATCGAGGACGCTGGCGGCGAAGCGCTCACGATTCAGACCGACGTCACCGAGTACGAACAGGTCGAAGCGGCTGCCGACCGAGTAGAAGACGAGTTCGGTCCCATCGACATCTGGATAAACGACGCGATGACCACGGTGTTCGCCGAATTCCTCGACATCGAACCCGAAGAGTACAACCGGGTCACGGAAGTCACCTACCTCGGTACCGCCAACGGCTCGCGTGCCGCACTCTCCCGGATGGTGCCACGAGACGAGGGAAAACTCGTTCAGGTTGGGTCGGCGATGTCATACCGAGGGATTCCTCTCCAATCGGCGTACAGCGGTTCGAAGTTCGCCATTCGCGGGATGACCGAATCGCTCCGAACCGAACTCCTCCACAACGATTCGGATGTAGACATATCGATGGTCCAACTTCCCGGACTCAACACGCCGCAGTTCGACCACTGCCGAGGTCACGTTGACGAATATCCCCAACCCGTGCCACCCATCTACCAGCCCGAAATCGCCGCCGACGCGATTCACTGGGTGTCATACCATCGCCGCCGTGAACTCTACGTCGGCCGCTCGTCGCTGAAGACCATCTGGGGCAACAAGATCGCGCCGTGGATTGTAGATCGTTATCTCGCACGCACTGGCTACAGCGGCCAGTTTTCGGACCTCGACTATGACCCCGACCGCCCGGACAACCTCTTCGACCCCGTTCCCGGTGACCCCGGCGCACATGGCCCGTTCGATAAGCGCGCGATACCAACGAGTCGGCAACTCCAACTCGCAAAGCACCGCCGGGAACTCGGCGTCATCGGGACACTGCTCGTCGCACTGTTCGTACGTCTCTGGGTGGGTAGTGAGGACGAGAACGACCAGCACGACGAATCTGCGGGAACCTCCGAATGAGACGTCTCGTCGCTTTTCGGGCCGTCTACGGCGTATTCCTGCTCGTCGCTTCGAACGCGGTCGTCGAAACTGTAACCGGCAAGCAGTCACGAACGGCGGCGACGGTCGGACGCTTCATCGGGGCGAGGCACGTGATACAGGCCCTCACACTCAGTCGGACGCATTCCGAGGGCTGGAGAACCGTTGGCGTGGCTACTGACGTGCTCCATGCCCTCAGCATGGTGGCGCTCGCTGGTCTCAGCGAGCGGTATCGTCGGCTGGCGGTGCTTGCAGCGGCGTCGGCCGGCATCTGGGGAGCAAGCAACTGGCTATCACACCGAGGGTCCTGATCACGATCTTTGGGACTACACTGCGCCGAACAGTACTGAAAGCGAATCGTGTATCGAGTGGGAGATATACTGCGCGCCCGTACTTCTACCGCTCGACGGTAGTCACAACGCGGCTGCTACTAGAACCGTTACACGATTCCGGTCATCGACCGAATACCGGCTGATACCGGCGTCGTATGAGGCGAAAACTACATCTCGCCGGCCCACTGATTCGATAATCATGTCCACATCGACTCCTGAAGTCGTCCGCCGACCGTCGGCAAAGACCGCGGTCGGACTGTTCGCCCTCGTCGTCGGCTACCTGGGTGCGCTCGTCGGGACGGTGTTTTACACGTGGGCTGGGCTGCACACCCTGTATCGGGTTCCAGTGCTTGCCATCCCAGTCGTCGGGGTGCTCGTGGTTCTCGCCGGCGGAGCGCTGGTCTGGGCTGAGCGCGCCTGAGTTCACTCGTCGTCGGTGGCTACCTCGCCGGTGATGCGTTCGGCGATACGCGCCGCCGTTTCCGAGCCGCCGGTGTGTTCGGCCTCGGCGATGATGCGTCCGGAGACGTACGTGACGACCGCGAGAACGACGAACGGCACGACGTGGAGCAGTTGGGCCAACCCCATCGCGACGATGTCGCTGCCGAACGGGTCGAACACCACGAGCAGAACGGCGAAAAAGAGAATGATGGCGAGTGGGACGATGTTGACGGAGAGGTCAAGCAGCGTCTCGCGGTCAAAGGTGGTATCGGACATCGGTTTCTGTAAGGAACGCTGGAAAGATAAACCCAGCCGGTTAGGATAGGTCCAGCTGGCTCTCCATCGCACCACCTGCCGACTGGAGCGACACCATCATTCTGTCACGCCAATTCTGACCTCGCGCTCAAGATGGGTTTCGCCAGCGGCGAACGGTTGCAAGTCGTGATGTGAAGAGACTCGCTGCAACCTCCGCCTGTGATTGTACCGGGTTCAAACGACCCCATATCAGGCTTGAGATTGCATGCAACGGCTCTATGTGTGTTAGATTAGATACGCTATTCGATGGCCACAGATGGAATCATCGGGACCAGCCCGGCTGTTCGCGTCGCTGCCGGCAGCGATAGCTATACAGAGGGCCAGGAACTGCTTTCTGCCGAACAGGAGTCAGGAACGGCCATCAGGACGGTCATGGTCGGTTCAACCGGGTTCGAGGACCTCGAACCGCTCGTGCTGGCAACGCTCGACGGCGAGACGGCCTTTTTTCCGCGCTGTTCGACCGAACAGGTCCAAGCGGTCGTCGCGGAACTCGACGATGGCACGCTGCCGACCGATAGAGCGGTGGCGGTTGCCGAGCACGAATCCGGGACGGCGACGCTGCCGATACCCGACGATGGACCGTTGGGCGTGGGCGACCGGAACGTGCTCTCGGGCTGTGGCTGGGCAGTCCCGACAAGCATCGCGGACTACCGCGCTGACGGGACAACCGGCATTAATGACGAGAACCTGACAACACGGCTTCGAGACGTCGGCCTCCGGGGGCGCGGACGCGGTGACGCAGCCGCAGACGAGCCAGTTGTAGACCACTGGAAAGCCGCTGCGGCGGCCGATGGCGATCCGGTCGTCGTCGTGAACGCACACGACGCGGACCCCCACGCGGCGATGGATCGACTCCTGCTCGAAAGCGACCCGTTCGCGGTGTGTGAGCCGGCACTCGTGGCCGCGGCAGCGCTCGATGCGACCGATGTCGTCGTGTACGTCAACGAGACAGAGACGATTGCCCGTCGGCGCATACAGGAAGCGGCGAACGCGCTCGTCGACGAGTTCGACATGGGCGTCTCGATACGGGCCGTTACTGGTCCGGACGAATACAAAGCCGGCGAGCCGACGATGGCGCTCGAAGCAATCGAGGGCAATCACCGACTCGAAGCCCGGCGGCAACCGCCGGGACCGAGCGAACATGGTCTCGATGGCCGGCCGACGCTGGTCCACACGCCGCGGACGTTCGCGCAGGTCGGAGCAGTCCTTGATGGCGAGGACGTCGGCGCATCGTCGGACCCCGGGACGCGATTGTTCACCGTCGCTGGTGATGTCGAGGCGGCAGCCACCGTGGAGCTTTCGACGGATGCGACGCTCGATGCGGTGCTGCCAGCGGTCGAGACTGAGACCGAACGAAAGGCCGCGTGCGTCGGCGGCGTGTTCGGTGGACTGACGCGCTCGCTCGATGTTCCCGCGAGCGCGCCCGGTCTGCGAAGCGCGCGCCTCGGCACGAATGGGGTCGTGGAGATGATGGACGATTCGACCTGTACGGTGGCGTTTGTCGGCGAACGAGCGAAATTCGCCCGTGAAGAGAACTGCGGGCGGTGTGTTCCCTGCCGCGAGGGGTCGAAACAGCTCGTTGACCTCCTACGAGACGTCTACGACGGCGAGTACAAGGACGGGATGCTCCGCGAACTCGCACGGACCATGCGCGAAACCAGTATCTGCGGGTTTGGCCGCGAGGCCGCCAGACCCGTGACGACGGCGATGGAGACGTTCGAAACCGAGTTCAACGCCCACGCGAGAGGGAACTGTCCAACAGGGGCTTGCAACCACTCATGAACATTGAAAACAGCGAAAAGCGAGGGACACGATGAGCACGGACCCGATCTGGAAAAACTCACGCACGACCGGAGCGGACGTACCGTTGACCGAAGACATCGCACCGGGGACGGCGAACGACCCCGAAGCTGGTTCGACCGAGCCGGCGACGATAACCGTCGACGGTCAGCCGGTCGAAACCGAGACCGGGGCGACGCTACTCGATGCGTGCGATACGGTCGAGACCGATGGCGAGGTTCTCGCGCTCTGTTCGTACGACGACAACGAGAACATCGGTCCGCGCAGCGAGTGTCGGACCTGCATGGTCGACACAGATGAGTACGGCGTCGTGCCCTCGTGTAGCTTTCCCGCCGAGGACGGACTGACCGTCTCCACCGACGCCGAAGCGGCAAGCGAGGCCCGGGACGTGAACCTCGACCTCCTGCTCTCGAATCACAACCTGCTGTGTACGACCTGTGGAGCGAACGGCCGGTGTGAGCTTCAGGACGTCTCCATCGAAAACGATGTCGTCGAGCCGCGCTACGGCGTGAAGCACGACCGCAGCGAGCTGGAACCCATCGATGACTCCTCGCCGTTCATCCAGATAGACCGCAATAAGTGCATCCTCTGTAATCGGTGCGTCGAGGCGTGCAACGACGTGCAGGTCGAGGGTGTGCTCCGGATGGAAGGGACGGGCGAAGACACCCGCATCGGCTTTCAGAACGACGCCGAGACCATGATGGAATCGACGTGCGTCTCGTGTGGGCACTGCGCGACGGTCTGCCCGACGGGCGCGCTCGTCGAACAGGGTCTCGTCGACGCAACGACGATTCCCATCCCCGGGTTCACCCACAAGAACTCCGCCGAGGGGTATATCGGCGAGGACTACGACCACCAGCCCCAGCAGATGACGCCGATGAAACGCGAACTCAGTACGGAAAACGAACCGCGAGCCACCCACCATTCCACCGTGGATGGGAACGACTGACCATGACCGACGATTCGCACTCGGATTCGGACAAACAGTACGTCGAGGAGGGCGAAGACGAGAATCCGGCCGGGGAGGGCCATCCCAGACGACCGAGACAGCGGACACGAGACAATGAAAGCGCCACCGAAAAGGAGGGCGTCGCGGGATTCATGGCTCGTGCCCAAGAGAGAGCCAGCGCACGGGTCAAAGAGACCGCAAACGAGCGGGTCGTCCGGCCGTTCGAGCACGAGTTTTCGGATTTCATGGGTGATGCCATCTCCGAGGGACGGCTCTTTTCCATCGCGGACGCAGTAGGTGATTACCAGAAAAACGATATCGACGTGACGGACACGACCTGCGAGTACTGTGCGGTCGGCTGTCGGTTCGACGTACTCACGAAGGACGGCGAGTTCCTCGGTACGCGACCGAACCCCGAGAAAGCGCCGGTAAACGGGATTTCGACCTGCGTGAAAGGGAAGTTCGCCCACGGGTACACCAACAGTGACGACCGGCTGACCCAGCCGCTCGTCAAGGACGAGGGCGAGTTCCGGGAGGCCTCGTGGGCCGAGGCGCTCTCGCGGGTCGTCGAGGGTCTCGACGGCATCATCGAGGAGGACGACCCGGACGCACTCGGGTTGGTGGCGTCCTCGAAAGCGACCAACGAGGCGAACTACGTGATGCAGCGCTTCGCCCGCGAGGTGCTCGGCACGAACAACATCGACAACTGCAATCGACTGTGCCACGCGGCCACGGTCTCCGGTCTCTCCTCGACGGTGGGCTTCGGCGCGGCCTCCGCCGGCATGGAGGGTTTGGAGGAGACCGACTGTTATCTGATGACGGGGACGAACACCACGGAGAACCACCCGGTCTTTGCGACGAAAATCAAACAGAACGTCAAGGACAACGACGCCGACCTCTTCGTGTTCGACCCGCGCAAAGTACAGATAGCGGAGTACGCCGACCAGTATTCCAGAATCGAACCCGGCTACGACAATACGTGGCTCAACGGCCTGATTCGATACATCATTGAGGAGGACCTCCACGACGAGGAATACATCGCAGAGCGCACTACCGGCTTCGACCAAGTGGCCGAAACGGTCGAGAAGTTCACCCCCGAATTCGTCGAGGAGAAAGCTGGCGTTCCCCCCGAAGAGCTGAAGAACGCGGCCGAGACCATCGCGACGGCCGATTCGTGTCTGTTTTGCTGGACGCTTGGGCTGGCGGAGCATTCCCACGCGACCGAAAACATCTACGCGATGGCGAACCTCGCGCTCATCACGGGCCACGTCGGTCACCCGAAGGGCGGTCTGTCGCCGTTCCGCGGCCAGAACAACGTTCAGGGCGGCGGTGGCGACATGGGACCGGTCCCGAACAACTTCCCCGGCTATCAGCCCGTCACCGACCCGGACAACCGAGAGAAGTTCGCCGACGCCTACGGGATGGATGCCGACGAGATGCCCGCACACGAGGGGTATCGCATCACCGATATGTTTCTCGCGGCCGACAACGGCGACCTGAAGGGGATGTTCATTCAGGGTGAAAACCCGGTGGTTTCCGAACCCAATATCCCTCACGCACGGGAGGTGCTCGAAAACAAGCTCGAATTCCTCGCCGTCCAGGACATCTTCCTCTCGGACACGGCGGAGTACGCGGACGTGGTGTTACCGGCGACGGCCTCGCTCGAATCGAACGGTACTTACACGGGGTCGAGCCGGCACGTACAGTTGGTCAAGCGCGCGCTCGAACCGACGGGGAACGTGAAACCGGACTGGGAGATAACCCAAGAGCTTGCCGAGCGCTTCGGCTACGAGTGGGATTTCTCGTCCGCGAGTGAAATTATGGACGAGATCGCCGACCTCACGCCGATCTACGCGGGCATCAGTCATGAGCGTCTCGAAGCACTCGATAACGACCTTCAGTGGCCCGTCTGGGACGACGAGCATCCCGGCTCGCCGTATCTCTACGAGGAGCAGTTCCAAACCAACGATGGGTTGGCGCACATGCACCCAGCGGATACGGTCGACCCGAGTGAGACCCCGGACGAAGACTATCCGATAGTGATGACATCAGGGCGCGTACTCTACCAGTATCACACGGGCACGATGACGTTCCGCGACGAAGGGACGATGTCCTACACCGATAGGAGTTTCGTCGAAATTCACCCGGACACGGCCGAGGAGTACGGGATTTCGGACGGCGACACGCTCGACATCGCCTCACGACACGGGGAGACCCAGGCAATGGCCCAGATCACCACCCGGCCAAGCACGGGCGAGATATTCATCCCGATGCACTACCTCGATGGTGGCGCGAACAACCTGACCAAGGAGGACCCGCTTGACGGGCCGAGCAGGGTCCCCGAATACAAGGTGACTGACGTGCGAATCGCGGTCGCCGACGGGGACGGGTCTGCCGTGGCCGTTCCGGATTCGAGCACGAACGAGCGGACGGCGGACGACGACTGACCATCGAACGGAACCACACGAATGATAATTGATAACAGGTATCCCATGCGACGCCCGAACAACAACCCATGACAGAGGTAACCGAAGACGACATCGGCAAGCCGATCTTCAGCGCCCAAGAGAACGAGATCGGCACGCTCCGCGGAGTTGACAGACCAACCATCTATCTCCGCATTGCAGATGACATCGACACGTCCCTTCGAGGAAGCATGAAGATAGCCGAGACGACGGCTATCACGGACAACGGCGAGAACTACGCCGCGGCGACGATGGCCGCGATCTCCGACATCACCGACGACGAAATCCACCTCTGGCCGGCGTATGCCACCGAAGCGGAACACGAATCGGTCGACTATGAGGAGATTCCGGGACAAGACAGCAACATCGAACCCGAGGATGGCTAATGCGTGAACTGCGTCCCACACTGTGGTGGGCGGCCAACGACTAAATGGACTGGCGTACGAGGAGAGAACATGGAACGCACGATAGCACTCAAAAAGCTCGTTGGACTCGACCCCACCCCGACAGGAATCGGCAGCGAACAACGCACCACCCACGAATGCACGGTCTGTCGAACGGAGTTCAATACTTCGGAGACGACCTGCCCTCAATGTGGAAGCCACACCTTTCGGACTAAAGAGACGACCCCAAACGCGACGTTCAACTTGCTGTTCGTCCTGGTCATGACCGGGTTCGCCATCGTCTACAACATCGCGACGGGTGACTACCCGAAGGGAGGGCCGGGAGCGTAAACACGGTCTTCATGCGCCAAACAGTGAACAGAGGGGAGATGACTCTGTCCGAGATGTCGTTCGGGGCCATCATAGCTATCCGGCTTCCGCTCATGTGAAAACCTGATGGCAATCGATGTAGATGCAGCGCGCGAGGAACTCCAGCGTGCTAGCGATGCGGCGGACGGCGAAGTACAGCGCCACATCAACTCCATCGACGAAGGACTGATGGAACTCGCCGAGGGCGACAAGATAACCGAGGCGGAAGCGGACCCTGACCGTGTGGCCGAACTCGAAGAGAAACTCGCTGGTCTCAGCGCGGAAACCGACGATCAAGCAATCGTCTCCCACATCGAGAACGTGCTTGACCATCTCGACGCTGCGGACGAGTTTGGAACATCATAGACCCGCTTCAGACGGTTTGCAAGCTGTATTCCGTGAAGAAATTCGTCCACACGGGCGCAGTAGTATCGTACTGCCACTCTCTTCTGTCGCTTCAGGCGTCTCAAGGCAGGACGGACAGACAAATCCCCCAGTATCGAGGCTGAGCTGATTCTCCGGCGACGACTGACCGCTGAATGGCTCGGTTATTGGCCCGCAAGCCGTCTTACTCCCGAAAGCCACCCCTTCGGTGGCACACTTATCTTTGTCATCTCTCCACTACACTGCTGGCAAACGTCAGGATGGGGCGCACCACCGACTTCATAGACTCTGTTTTCACACTCAGTGCATTCGTAAAGACCTCTTCCACCCATAACCGAATGTGTCATTTCGTACTACTTATGGATTCGGGCGACGAGTGCAACCAGTATATGAGTCGAGTCTGACGGAGCGCCACGACGATGTCATGGATGAGTACCACTCTGAGAAGCCGGTGGACTACTCCTGACACTGGTGACACCGCCCATCTTCGATATATACTGCCAGCATTGATTCGCCGCAGCTGGCACACTCTTCGAGCGCCGCATCAGTATTCTCTTGTTCTGGGTCACTCATGAATAGTGGATCGTTGTCTCAATAGTCCCGATTTTCGGTGACGAGTTCGGTTGCGACGATACCACGATACGCGCGGCGAAACCGCTCCGAGAGCGCCTGATGGGAAATTCCGAGACCAGTGGCGACTTCCTCCAGCGTAACGTTTCGCGGGATGTCGTAATACCCAGCCTCGAATGCCTCAACCAGTGCCTCGTGCTGGTCGTCGGTCAGCCCAGAACGATTTGAACCATCACCATCCAAGCTCGAAATGCTTCGACACCTGTCCCCACAGTCGAGATCGTCCATGATTTCGTGCGCCCGGCCAATCCCCTCTCGATTGGGAGCCAGCAACCGGAGCTGCCACTCGCCGCCTTGTCCCCGTGCAGACACGAGCGTGACATCCACAGCGACGAGTCGCCGAATCAGCCGGCGCGGGCGGCCCTCCCACGTCACTCGGTACGTCCAGCCGTCTGCACGTTCGCCGAAGCGTTCGACCGTCCCAACGTTTGCATCCGCCCGGAGCGCGGTGTCGACGTGATTCTCACGGCTGTCAGCTCGTACCACCAGCAGGGCGTGGTCTGTGGGATTGGCGACCGCGGATTCGCACTCGACACGTGCATCGGGGACGCGCTCGAAGAACTCCGCAAGCGCGAAACCCTCTGCCGGGAGGGTGAACCGTGCGGTAGATGCGACGGTGTCTGCCGCCGAGGAGACCGGTGATGTTGGTGTGCTCACTGGATGAGTAGTATGTTTAGACATTGTTGGATTGGCGAGGCGCGTGGGCCTCGCGGATCTCGGCTCCCTCTCGGAGTTTGTCCTCACAGTTCGGACAGACGCGCACGTCGTCCATTCCCGCTGGCGCGAATACCCGCACGTACTGGTCGGTCACGAATCCCTCACAGTTCTTGCAGGCCGGCATAGCAAGTACCCAATCGAAGGGCAATCACATGCCAATATGGGGTACTTGTGCACCTCTCATCATAGGGGGAGTGATATCAAGGGACAAGACTGGGTCGGACACTATCCGTACAGGAGAGGAACCGTACTTCTGGAGGTTCTATTCGCGGATGATTTCACTATCGATATCGTGACCCGTTTCAACCGTGTGTCCGATGGCACGACGACCGAGTTCTTGAGTACTGTATTCACCGGTAGTGGCCGACCATTCGCAATCGCGACAGTAGTTGCGTCTCTCCGGTGGCGACATATCACTACAATCACGACATCCTCTCGGGCGATAGCGGTTCCGCTTCCATGTGCGGGGCTTCTTTACCACAACAGCGCGAGGCGCAGTGCTGACCACTACTGATACTGTCATCCGCAGTGACCCACTACCGAATCGACGCAATAGGAGCTGTTGGTCCACTTCTGAGACTGTTGAGCCGTCCGATAAATCGGGAATTCTACCACGCGGTCAGCTCGTCCTTACTCACAGTCGAAAAGTGTGTCTTCCATCACCAGCGTATGGGTTAGCACCGAATCCAGCCCTCGCATGAGTCGCCGCGAAAACGCTTGGTGGCTAATGCCAACGTCATCTGCAAGGTCGGTCAGCGAAATCGTCCGCGGGACAGCGAAATAGCCCCCATCGTAGGCACTCATGAGCGCTTCGCGTTGTTTCGTGGTGAGATTCCACTGCCCCCCTTCAGACCGCTCTGGACTGGAGATGATCTGTTGAATCCCCAGTTCCATCCCTTGCTCGGAGCAGGCATCATAAAACGCCGCTAGTGCCTCGCGTTCTGGAGCACGCAATTGAAACCGCCAGACATCAGCGCCGGTGCCGACGTTAGCCTCAGTCGGTGCCCTCTCATCAATCTCCTCTTCGCTACTAAGAGTATTGGCCTGCTCAACCCAGACTTCATGTTCGATTAACATATCAAGGAGATCATCGATACCATGCACCCACTCGATACGATAGAGGGTCTTCTCTTCGAGGTCGTCAACGACCTGTAGCCGCTCGACACGGTCGTCCCCTTCGACCTGCTCGATGAACCTCTCCTGATCGTGATCAGCGGCATTCACCCAGAGATACGGGACAAGACTATCGCTAATCTGGACGAACTGAGGCAGTTCGATACGGACTCCTGTCTCACTAAGTACCTCACCGAGGGCGAAGTCGGTAGCAGGCAGCGTCATCATCGCACTCACCGTCATGTTAGTTCTCCCGCTGCTGTACAAACTCCAGCAGTGCTGGCTGTTCCCGACGAGACCCACCCGAATGGGCCAATCGAGCGTTCCACCGATTGGAGAAAGGAGATTTCTGAACAGCAGGTGAGACCCACTCCCTCTGGCAGGATACGTCGTTCACACTGTACGCTGCTCTCCCACCGGGAAGTATCCTAGCTTCAATGACGAAGGCGCTTGAGATGCAGGGGGCGACTGACTTTTTCGCTGCGCTACTCGTGAGGATGGACACCGATGAGGAGAGCATCCTCAACCAGTGCTTTCGTTCCGCGGCGGAGCCGTTGGGAAACTGCTCCATCCGAGATTGCAAGCGCTTCAGCGACGTCTTCTAAGTATGCAGTACGAGGGACGTCGTAGTAGCCGGCTTCGACGGCGCGTCTGAGTGCCATGTATTGCTTGCTGGAGAGTCCGAACCGACCGGCAGGTTCACCGCCCAGCTCGCGCATTGTATCCACATCGAAGGTCAGCCCCTCTGTCTCGCAAAACCGCTGGGTGTCGGTCACCGCTGCGCGTGTCGGATAGAGAATGCGGAGATACCAGTTCTCTCGTCCACCGCCCCCGTAGGCATCCAGAACGGTCGCCTCCGCGCGTGCGAGCATCTGAACAAGGAGTTCGATCTCGGTCGTCCACTCCATTTGGTACAACTGCTCGTGATTGAAGGTGGTGAGCAGCGAGAGATTCTCCACGCTCGAATCAGCCGCGAACGCCTCTCGGATGGCGTCTTCGTCAGCCCCACGCGCCCACAACAGCGGCATGACGTTCTCGCCGCTTTCGACCAGCCGCTCGGTCTCGACTTCGATTCCCGAGAGGCTCGTGAGTGCGTCATGGAGCGCGAATTCCTCGCTTGGCACGCTCCCGCGAACGATAGTTGCCATATCGGACTGTCTCACTGGCAGACCCTGAAGCAATCGCTTGCGATAACATCGCCTTCATCATCGAAGGGCACAACAACTACCGACACCGCTTCAGTGTTTGGCCTAACGACTGTGACCGTGCGCCGCCACCTGAACAACCGTCATGAGGCAGGACGACGACGTCCTCAAGCGCTTCTGCGAGGAAGCG
Organism: Halococcus sp. AFM35; assembly: GCF_051195015.1. Lineage (NCBI taxonomy): Archaea > Methanobacteriati > Methanobacteriota > Halobacteria > Halobacteriales > Halococcaceae > Halococcus > Halococcus sp. AFM35. Next base: position 85,584 of record NZ_JBNTJU010000009.1, on the reverse strand, counting down.
GTATCGAACTCGACGAAGACGAAAGTATCTGATATCTCATGGTGCCCGACGCGGTGCTAGCGAGGTTCTCGTGCGTACCTCAGGGCACGCGGCCGCCGCCCGAGCGCTCGACGACTTCGAGGAGGTCGTTCACGAACATCACTCGCATATCGAAGCCGGCGAACTCGCCAATCAGATGACCAACGCCTTCGAAGAAGCTGATCAGCAAGCTAGGGCAGGTAGTGAGCAAGAATGATTGACCTGCACCGTCTCGATGAACGCCGTACCGAATCCCGCCACCCCACTCGTTCCTGTTCAGTCCCGTACGAGGCCACTGGGATTTCCTCACGAAAGGTTCGATTCATCAACATACCAACCACTCATCCGGAACGGTACGGTTCCGGGTGTGAGGAAGACCCATGACTTTAGTCACGGGTCGCCCGACAATCGACCCGATGAATGCCGATGACGCGATTGAGCCGCCACCAGCGTTCTGCAAACAGTCAACCCTCACGACTGATCCTCGTGAGCGTTTCAGCGACGAGTGGCCCGAAGCGTGGGACGCCGCCGCCGATCTTCTCGATTGGTTCGAATCGTACGACGCGGTTCTCGATGGTGAGACGCCGCCGTTCAACTGGTTCGATGGCGGACAGCTCAACGCCAGCCACGAGTGCCTCGACCGCCATCTCGGCGAGCGGAAAAATCGCCTCGCGATCCGGTGGGAGGGACAGCTCGGCGAGACGCGCACCTACACCTATCTCGACCTCCATCGCGAAGTCAACGAGTTCGCCGCAGCCCTCCGCGAGCAGGGTGTCGGGGCGGACGACGTCGTCACGCTCTATCTGCCGGTCGTCCCCGAACTGGTGGTGGGGATGCTCGCCTGTGCGCGCCTCGGTGCACCGCACAACGTCGTTTCGGCTGGTTTTTCGGCCGACGCGCTTGCCACACGGATGGAGCGTGCCGATTCGCGCTTTCTCGTGACCTGTGACGGCTACTACCGACGCGGTGACGCGGTCAATCAGAAGCGACGGGCGGACAACGCTCGATTGGCCATCGACCACGACCTCGAAGCCACCGTCGTCGTCGAACGGCTCGGCGACACCCGACTCGGAACCGACCAGTACGATTACGGCCAGTTGCTCGCCGCCAACGCCGGGCGTGAGGTCGAACCGGTCGCCCGCGACTCGATGGAGACGCTGTTTTTGATCTACACCTCCGGGACGACCGGAGAGCCGAAGTCCGTCACGCACACCACCGGCGGCTATCTCGCTCACGTGGCGTGGACCGCGCGCAACGTGCTCGATATCAAATCCACGGATACCTACTGGTGTTCGGCCGACATCGGCTGGATTACCGGCCACTCCTACATCGTCTACGGGCCGCTCGCGCTCGGCACCACGACCATGCTCTACGAGGGGACCGCCGACCACCTTCGAAAGGACCGTCTCTTTTCGATCATCGAACGCAACGCCGTCGATGTCCTGTATACCGCACCGACGACGATCCGGTCGTTCATGAAGTGGGGCGAGGAGTATCCCGCCCGTCACGACCTATCAAGCCTCCGGCTGCTCGGCACCGTCGGCAAACCCATCGACCCGCGGGCGTGGAAGTGGTACTACACCCACGTCGGCGGTGAGTCCTGTCCGGTCGTCGATACGTGGTGGCAGACCGAAACGGGGGCTATCCTCGTCTCGACACTGCCCGGTATCGACGCGATGAAACCTGGCTCCGCCGGGCCACCGCTCCCGGGTATCGACGCCGCCGTCGTCGGCCCGGACGGCGACGAGCGACCAGCCGGCGAGAAGGGCATGCTCGCGGTCCGGACGCCGTGGCCGGGGATGCCCCGAGAGCTTGCGGCGGCGACCGACTGGGGGGCGAGTGCCGCCGCGGGCGAGGAGTGGCGGTACATCGCGGGCGACGAGGCGGTCGCCGACGATGACGGGTATGTTCGTGTTCTCGGCCGGATGGACGATGCCATCACCGTTGCCAACCAGCGAATCGGCATCGCGGAGATAGAGCGTGCCATCGTCACCGTCGAGGGCGTCGCCGAGGCCGCAGTCGTCGGCGTCGATCACTCGACGCGGGAGACGGCGGTGTACGCCTACGTCAATCCGGCGACAGAGCAGGCTGCCGACGATGCACTCCACGAGGCGATTATCGCCGCCGTCGAGGAGGCGATTGGACCAGCGGCCAGTCCCGAGCGGGTCGTCTTCACGCCGGAGCTCCCGAAGACTCGCTCGGGAAAGATCATGCGTCGGCTGTTGGAATCGGTCGCCAACGACGAGGACTACGGCGACCTCAGCGCGCTGCGCAACCCCGAAGTCGTCGGCGAGTTGGATTCGAACGAAGACGGGATTTCGGATGAATAGGTTCTTTCGAAGCATTTCTGTGGATTTCGGAAGCCACCTCGGAGCCAACGGCGATAAGCGGGCGTATCGACCGCAACATCTATTTCGCTTCTCCAAATAAATCGAAACTGAATGGATGGGCTGGCCCAGTTCCTCTGTGCGGGTGGTTACGAGCGTCTCCGTCGGGCGACCCGGACCCACCGTGGCGACCTCGTCGTCCGACTGTGTGGGGAGGTTGGACTCCAGCCGAGCGAAGTGGTCGCCATCGGTCCCGCTGCTATGCACCAGACCGGCAGAACACGGCTGCTCGACGTTGGCGACCGCGAGGCATTCGTTCCGGCAGCGGTGGCCCATTCGATACGGAAGTACGCCCAATCGGTCGACGACACCGACCCACTCGTGGACGTCTCGGAGCGTCGCATCCAGATGTTGGTCAGCGAGAGCGGCACGCGGGCCGCCGACGCGACCGGCGACGACCGGTTCCGGGACGTCTCGACGCGGGACCTCCGGGCCGCCCACGCCCGTCACCTGTTACACGACGGCGTCGATACACGAATCGTCCTCGCAGTGACCGCCTACGAGCGGGTGGCCGCGCTGGAGTCCCACCTCCCGACCCCGGACCGTGAGGCGGTCGCAACGGCCCTCTCCGAGGAGGGCACACTGACAGCCGACGGCCTGCCCGCCTGGCTCCGGCGAGCAGTACGGGTCGCAGCCGATGTCGGGGAGGCACTCGCGGTCGCCAGTAGCGCATCGGACATCCACGAGACGGTCTGCGACCAGCTCGCCGAAACGGACGGCTATCGCTTTGGCTGGGTCGCGGAGACGACTGGTGATGGTCTCGCGGTTCGGGCACACGCCGGCGTCACAGCCGATAGCATCGAGCAAACGCTTGCCGACCGAACCGACCTCGTCACGGAGGTGATCGAGGAGCAGACAGTCCGATCCGTAGACGCCGGAAACACCACGCTACTCGCTGTTCCGCTCGTCGGGGAGACGACCCGTGGCCTGCTCGCGGTCGGAACGCTACGGGGGGACGTTAGCGCTATCGAGCGTGACTTACTCGGCGCGCTCGGTGCACAGGTCGGCCACGCGCTCGCCGTCATCGAGCATCGGCGGTTGCTGCTCGCCGATACGGTGACGGAGCTGACCTTCGATATCGGACGCGAGACGGCGTTCCTGCCCGAAACCGCGGCCGCACTCGGCTGTGAGTTCGAACTCGTCGGCATCGTCCCCGCCGATGAGGGGGTGCTCTGTTACGTCACGACCCGAGCGGTCACGCCGGATGCGGTCTTCGAACGCGCGAGCGCTACCGATGCGGTGGGCGACGTTCGGTTCGTCAGCGACGCTGAGACGGGCGTTCTGCTCGAAGTCATGCTTCGGCGGTCCCCGATTCAGGCGCTCGCGGCGGTCGGCGGCCAGATTCGGTCCTACGAGGTCAGTTCGCAGGGTGGGCGACTGGTCGGAGAGGTATCGACCGACGCAAACGTTCGGCACATCGTCGAGACCATGACCGATACGTTTCCCACGGTCCATCTGACGGCGAAACGGGAAACCGAACCCGAGGCTGCGACTGACGTCCGATTCCGCGAGACACTGGCCGACGAGCTCACCGAGCGCCAGACCGCAGCGCTTCGGTCGGCCTACTTCGGCGGGTATTTCGAGTGGCCGCGTGACTCGACGGCCGAGGAGCTGGCTGACTCGCTGAACGTCTCGTCGCCGACCCTCCATCATCACCTTCGCATCGCCCAACAGAAACTGCTCGATTCGTTTTTCGACGACAGCGTCGAGTGATGGCCTGCGGGGTCTCCGAGAGCTGCCCTAACTGTCTAGGATGGCAGACGCCACGGTAACGACACTCGTGGAGGTGATTCTCACTCGTTTCGGTGTCTCAAGGCAAAGCAGCAGTCCCGATACCGACGAACTGGCGGGATATGGGGGTGACAACGATGCCGTTGGAATAATTAGCAGGTTTCTTTATGATAGACCCCTTGGGAGAGCAACTCGCCAATGTCGGAACAAAATGTCGAACTGGAGGCCCGGCTGGCCGAACAGGACGAGTTCGAGCCACCGGGGTCGTTCGTCGAACAGGCAAACGTGTCCGAGCCGTCGATATACGACGAGTTCGCGGAGGACTGGCCGGCGTGCTGGGAAAACGCCGCGGCCCTCCTCGATTGGTCCAGGGAGTACGAGCAGGTCCTCGACGACTCGAACCCGCCGTTTTACGAGTGGTTCACCGGTGGCGAACTCAACGCCTCCGCGAACTGTCTCGACCGCCATCTCGACGAGCGCGGCGACGAGACCGCCATCGAGTGGGTCGGCGAACTCGGCGACACCCGCACCTACACCTACCGTGACCTCCACCGCGAGGTCAACGAGTTCGCCGCGGCCCTCCGCGAGCAGGGTGTCGGGGCGGACGACGTCGTCACCCTCTACATGCCGATGGTGCCGGAGCTACCGATTGCCATGCTCGCGTGCGCCCGCCTCGGTGCCCCTCACTCGGTCGTCTTTGCCGGGTTTTCGGCCAACGCCTTGGCGACCCGGATGGAAAGCGCCGATTCCCAACTACTCGTGACCTGTGATGGCTACTACCGCCGCGGTGAGGCGCTCGAACACAAGCCGAAAGCCGACGAGGGGGTAGCGGCTGTCGAGCATGACGTGACGGGCGTCGTCGTCGACCGCCTCGGCGAGGAGTACGACCACCCGATGCGGGAGGCCGACCACGACTACGACACCCTGGTTGCAGACCACGACGGAGAGGAGGTCGAGCCGGTCGCCCGCGACGCCGAGGACATGCTGTTCCTGATGTACACGTCGGGAACGACCGGCGAGCCCAAAGGCGTCAAACACACCACCGGCGGCTATCTCTCGTGGGTTGCGTGGACGAGCCACGCTGTTCTCGACGTCGAGCCGGAGGACACCTACTGGTGTTCGGCCGACATCGGCTGGATCACCGGCCACTCCTACATCGTCTACGGGCCGCTCGCGCTCGGCACCACGACCGTGATGTACGAGGGGACGCCCGATTACCCCGAGAAGGACCGGCTCTGGGAAATCGTCGAGGAGTACGACATCACCCAGCTCTACACCGCACCGACGGCGATTCGGTCGTTCATGAAGTGGGGCGAGGAGTACCCCGCCCGCCACGACCTATCGAGCCTCCGGCTGCTCGGTACCGTTGGCGAGCCGATCAACCCGCGGGCGTGGAAGTGGTACTACAGACATATCGGCGGTGAGTCGTGTCCGGTCGTCGATACGTGGTGGCAGACCGAGACCGGCGGGATGATGGTGACGACGTTGCCGGGCGTCGACAGCATGAAACCCGGCTCGGCCGGCCCGCCGTTGCCGGGCGTCGATGCCGATATCGTCGATACCGACGGCGAGGAGGTCGCGGCCGGACGGGCAGGCCATCTCACCATCCAGAAGCCATGGCCCGGCATGTTGCGAACGCTGTACCGAAACGACGAGCGCTTCATCGAGGAATACTGGGCCGAGTACTCCGACACCGACTCCGACGACCCCGACGACTGGGTCTACTTCCCGGAAGACGGCGCGAAAATCGATGACGACGGCTACCTCACCGTCCTCGGACGGGTCGACGACGTCATCAACGTCTCCGGTCATCGCCTCGGGACGATGGAAATCGAGAGCGCCATCGTCGGCGTCGAGGGGGTCGCCGAGGCCGCAGTCGTCGGCGGCGACCACGAGGTGAAAGGCGAAACCGTCTACGCCTACGTCATCACCGAGGACGGCTACGCGGGCGACGAGGGGATGCGGGAGGCAATCATCGCCGGTGTGGAGGACGGTATCGGCCCTATCGCGCGCCCCGAGGAGGTCGTCTTCACCGCCGAACTCCCGAAGACCCGTTCGGGAAAGATCATGCGCCGGCTGTTGGAGGACATCGCCAACGGCGAGGAGCTGGGCAGTACGAACACGCTCCGCAATCCGGAGATCGTCGACGAGATTCAGCGGCAAGCCGGGGGGAGCTGATTCGAGATGTCGGTGTCGAAACCACGACCTCGGAGGGACGACGCCCCACAGCGGTGGCCGACTGCGCGGACGAACACGGCAACGACGAGAACACGATGACAGACGACCCTACACGAACCACGAACGAGGCAGGAACGGTCGAGACGGACGGCGGGGTGGCGACGAACCGCCGTTCTACTGACTACCTCGATGCGGAGGTAAACATCTTCAGGCCGGACACCGCGTTCATGCGGGACCACCTGAAACTGATCTGGGCGACGTTTCTGGCCTGGACGGTTGCGGTCTTCGGGCCGGTGACGGCTGCGCTCGTCGCCCCCGACTTGATGACCGAGACAATCGTCCTCGGCTTCCAGTTGCATGTCCTCCTGACGGGTATCGGCGCGCCCTTCGGCGCGCTCGTCCTGTCGGCGGTGTATGCCTACCGACGCGACAAACTCGACGAGAAATACGGCATCGAACACGGACAGACGGCGACGAACGCCGACACGGCGGCGGCAACTGATGGCGGTGAGAACGCATGACCACGGATGTACTGCTGCAAGTCGTTCCCGAGGGACTCAATACCGGCTTCAAGCTCATCCCGGCACTGACGACCATCGGGATGTTGGTGGCCTTCCTCGCAGTCGGGTTTTTCTTCCGCGTGGCCGACACGGACAATCTCTGGGTCGCCGGTCGTTCGATTGGGAACATCGAAAACGGGATGGCAATCGGTGCCAACTGGATGTCGGCGGCGTCGTATCTCGGCGTCGCGGCGACCATCGCCACGCTTGGGTACTTCGGGCTGGCGTATCTCGTCGGCTGGACGGCGGGCTATTTCATCCTCCTCATCTTCCTCGCCTCGCAGTTCCGCCGGTTCGGCAAGTACACCGCGCCGGACTTCGTCGCGGACCGGTTCTACTCCGATACTGGCCGCGCCATCGCGGCGGTGACGACGCTGTTTATCGCGTACGTGTATGCCGTGAGTCAGGGACGCGGCATGGGGCTGATGTCGATGTATCTCTTCGGGACGAGCTACACGCAGGGCGTGGTCCTCCTCATGGGTGTGACCATCGGCTACGTCGCCCTCTCGGGAATGCTTGGCACGACGAAGAACATGGCGCTGCAGTACGTCATCCTCATCATCGCCTTCCTCGGTGGACTGTACGCAGTCGGCTGGACGCAGGGCTACTCGACGGTACTCCCGTATCTCGAATTCGGCGACGAGGCGACGCTCGTCGCGGAGCAGATCGCTCGCGAGTTCACGGCTCCCTTCGCCAACGCCGGCTACTACGAGTGGGTAGCGCTGTGTTTCACCCTCATCGTCGGTACCTGTGGACTGCCACACGTGCTCGTGCGTTTCTACACGGTCGACAACGAGCGGACGGCTCGGTGGTCCTGCGTCTGGGGGCTGTTTTTCATCTGCCTGCTGTACTGGGGCACCGCCGCATACGCCGCGTTCGGCACGTTGCTGTTCGACCAGAGCGCAACGCTGTCGTTCCCCTTCACGTCGGACCAGGGTGACGTCGTGGTCGTTCTCACGGCCCAGCTCGCCGACCTCCCGGAATGGCTCGTCGGTCTCGTCGCCGCCGGAGCGGTCGCAGCGGCGTTGGCGACGGTTGCAGGGCTGTTCATCTCCGGCTCGTCGGCTGCCGCACACGACATCTACACGAACCTCTACAAACCCGAGGCGACCCAGCGCGAGCAGCTCATCGTGGGTCGGTTGACGATACTCGGGCTCGGGATTTTGGTCGCGGCGACGGCGATTGCCGACGTCGGCGTCATCGCCTCCCTCGTCGCCGTGGCGTTCGCAATCGCCGGTGTCGTGATGTTCCCCGTGTTCTTCCTCGGTCTCTGGTGGGAGCGCACCACCCGGGAGGGAGCTCTCGCGGGGATGCTCGTCGGACTGACGATCTCCATCGTGACCATCGTCAACGACTACGCTTCGCAGGTGATCGGTGGTGAAGGCCCGCTGGTGCCAGCACTCAACGCGGTGTTGCCCGCGACATCGACGGCACTCATCGGCGTGCCGGTCGTGATGACCGTTATCATTGCGGTCTCGTTGGTCACTGACGACCCGCCGGAAGAGGTCAAGCGTCTGGTCCGCCAGTGTCACAGCCCCGAGCCAATGGACCGGATGGAAAGTGCCGAAGAGGTTGCTACTGACGGTGGTGAGCAACAGTGAGACCGTCACATCGACTGACGACAGGTGTCTCAGTTCCACCGAAAACTCGGCAGTTCGGGATTATCTCGAACCTCTGGAGCCGATACTCGTCCGGCAGGTCGGCCACCTCAGCGCCGGTCAGCCCTCCGACAGTGTCAGAAGTGTTCTCCTCGTCGAGAGCGTCACTGTCGACCACCATCAACGACCGATTGTTGCTCGACCCATCACAGGTACAGCCTGTATCAACTGGACACGGGCCACGGACCGTACCACTCGAAGCTCAAGGGGACAGGGAGGACGACACGAGCAGTTGCAGTAGACCGCGCGCTTCTACAAGCCGTGGCCCATGTGAGAGTTGCACTCCGAGGCACCATCGATGAGTCTCCGTGAACACATTAGCGAACACCGCTCCGACATGCTCATCGATCTGGTGTTCGCCTGCAGTTGGGTGACGATGGCCACAGTTTTGTTCAGCGTACTTGATGGCCCACGGTGGGCCTACTATTTGTGTATGCTGGCGGGCGTGGTTGCCTACTACGGTTTTTTCACGTCACTCACAATCGCACGAGACAACAATACCATCTCATAATACCTCAGCAAAGCATGGATATCTATCGGTTGAAGGCCTGCTACCGATGATGTCGTGGATCGATATTTGAATGCTTCAACGCGGGGCAGCGGGAGCAACTGTGACCGGTTCGTTCGAAAGTCAGTTCTTCTATATTTCTCACGCCTCGTCACCCTCGCCAAACGGACGCTCGCCATCGAGCCGCTGCTCCTCCGGGAATCGCCGCGATAGTGGACTTGAGAGTCAATGTGGACAATCGGATAGCTTCCGCTGCTATCCCGAGTCTGTCAGGGCGAGCGAAATAAGCGAATCATATTGCGTTTTCCCGGTTCGCAGAGGAGGTGAGTGAAACCGAGATCGGAGAATATTCCTTTCCAATTGCGGTAGTAGAGCGGGAAGTCGTCGTGGACGTAGCTCACTTCAGTATCCGATTGGCCGCGCTGTGGACTGTTTCCCTCGTTCTCAGCGGTTATAAGCAGGTTACTAGTCACGCGAGCCAACTCCTCGAATACCCATGCGTTCTCGGGGAGAACGTGCTGCAGGGTTTCCACAGAGTAGACAGCGTCGAACGTGTTATCGGGGAGCTCAGGGAGTATCTTTTCAATCGCACCAGTTTGAAACGTTCCTGTTGCAGCGAGCTGTGGATACTGTTCGGCCATCACGCTGAACGATTCGTCGTTGATATCGATACCAGTGAGGTTCTCGAACCCATTATCGTGGAGGTGGGCGAGATGACGGCCAGAACTACAGCCGACTTCGAGAATCGCGGCGTCCGCAGACGCATAGTAGTCGAATATCGTGGAGAGGGTCTCACTGACCTCGTTCGCGCCGATCTGGGCGTAGTAGGTGGGCGAAAACTCTCCTGAGCGTTCAGCCCAGCCGCGGTGATTATCATCCAATTCCATATATATATATCGCCTCGTGGTCAGGGAGGTTAAGATGCATCTTCTCCCTGCGTCACAGTTCGGTTGGCTGAGGGTTTGGAGGGGAGGGGGAGGGGAACTCTACGTCTATACTCGACTCGGACCAAGACGACGGCGAGATCGGCCATCTCGAAATCCGTCGGTCGGTCAAACGTGGCGATTCTGGAAAGCTCCGTCGAACGGTCACACGCGACCTACCGAACCACAACGCCAAGCAAGAGCGGCGTGGACCTCATCGTCGCGGTTCCGGAGCTCGAATCGTACGCTGACATCGAGACAACGAAGGTGGTGCAGACGCCCAGTTTCGATATGGATGCCGAGTCGCTCACAGCGCTGGCTGAACGGACTCGCACTGCTGTTGACGACGGGACCGATGATGTCGTCATCACCCACGGCACTGACACCATGGAGGAGCACGGACGTCTTCGAGTTGGTAATACGATATTAACTCGTCGAACCCGAACCGCTCGACTCCGTTTCACCGGGAAGTCGAAGAGTAAGTAACGTGACAATTCCCATGAGAAGCGCCAACGAGAGATAGCCCTCGTCGAAGAAGCCACGCTCGGCGACCGCGCCGAAGAGCACCGGACCCATCGAGGCCAACAACGAGGCGCTTGACCGGACGGCTCCCAGTCCAGTGCCCTCTATCTCCGGCGGAATCGTCTCCGAAAGATACGATTGAGTGATTGCCCCCGAACCGAGCATCGAACTGATGAGCACCGTATCCCCTGCGAGCAACCAGAACTGGTCGAGAAAGGGGAGGAGGGCGAATCCGATGATGGCCCCACTGAGTACGATTGGCAGCGAGCGCCGAATACCGATCACGTCGTATGCAATGCCGGCAAGCGGCTTGGCAATGATGCCGAAAGCGAAAAACAGGCTGAACAGCGCGCTTGCTGTCGTCGAGGAAAACCCTTTGTTATTGATCAGATACGTGGGATAGAACGCCGAGAACGTCTGTAAAACACCGATATACAGAAACAAAATGACTGCCATAATCACCAACGTCGGATGGTAGAGCTCGCGGAGAACAGTCATTGCCCGTTGGAGAGACAGTTCCGTGTTTGCTGTGTCCGACGAGACGGTCGATGGGAGAACTCGCCAGACGGCGATTGCGACAACGACGAGGAGGGGCACGACAAAGACGAGACCGAGCTGCCACGTGAGACCGATGAGGATGCCAGCGACCAACGGAAGGACTGTCTGACCGGTGTCACCCGCTGCCATCGTGATTCCCAGCACACGACCGATACGGTCGGGGTAGAGGTCCGAGAGAACAGTGATTCGTGCGACCGGATACAGGGACAATCCGACGCCGATCAATCCGGTTGCAGCGAATAGGCTCCACGTTGTCGGAGCGAGAACGACCAAAGACACTGCACCAGCGACGATCACCAACCCCATTGTCAATATCGTCCGCTCACCGTATCGGTCAGCCAGAACGCCGCCTGGAACCTGACCAATCGCATAGGTGACCCAGATGAGCGTGACTAACAGGCCAGCAGTGGTGAGCGTGAGACCGAATCTCTCGCCCAATGATGGCAACAACACCGGATAGATCATCCGAATTCCGTTCAGGAGTCCCCACCCGAGAGCAATCGCGATCAGCTTCTTTCCGTTTCCATCGGCCCATAGTGCGCCTATTTCCTGTCGGAGAGAAGGCAGTGTATCCATCAGCTCCGGTAGTTCGCCCGTAACCAAGCAGGTTTCAAAACACTTGCAGTGCCAGCACAAAAATCCGGTTGTCAAATCACACGGGAGAAACCCGTGCCAACACATCTCCGCGCTGAAACTCGTCCTGTTCGTCGATCACGATCTCAGCTACCTCACCGGTCGTGGGGGCCGGGACGTCGATACTCACCTTCTCGATTTGAATCTCGGCAATCGGTTCACCTTCCGTTACCGCCGTCCCTTCATGCACGAACCAGTTCGAGACGATTGCCTCCTCGACATCATCGGAGTCGGCGGGCCATACCGCTGCCGAATCCACGACGACAGTCTCTCCGCTCATCTGTGGGTGCGCTCGCTCATTCGGCGACTTCCCGAATAGCGTCAGCAATGTCCGCTGTGTCCGGATTGACCGCCTGTTCCAGTGGCCGAGCGTACGGGATGGGCACGTCCGGCATCGTTACTCGGCTGACGGCTGATAGCTCGTCGAGCGCACCCTCTGTAGCCCGAGCGATGATTTCGCCCGACAGCCCAAACGAATGGTAATCTTCGTCAACGACGACGAGTCGGCCAGTTTTCCGAAGCGATTCGAGCACGGTCTCGGTATCGAGCGGGACCAGGGTTCGGAGGTCGATTACTTCAGCGTCGACATCCTCTGCAAGGTCATCAGCGGCTTCCAGTGCCCGGTGGACGTGGAGACCAAGCGTCACCACGGTCACATCGTCACCCTCTCGCTTTACGTCTGCCTCACCGAACTCGATGGTGTAGTCGTCTTCGGGGACCGGGGTCTTTGGGCCATCCGGGGCGGGCATCCAGCCGATACCCATCAGGCGTTTGTGGAACATGTACACCACAGGGTCGTCATCACGGATCGCCGTATGCATCAGTCCCTTGGCGTCGGTGGCGGTGCTCGGAACCACCACCTTCATGCCCGGTAGGTGGGCGAAGGTGCCATACAGTGTCTGTGAGTGCTGGGCGGCATCGTTGTAGGTACCGCCGACAGCCGTCAGGAGTACCATCGGGACGTTCACCGTGCTGGCGCTCATGTAGGTGTTTTTCGCCATCTGGTTGTAGATTTGGTCCATCCCGACTCCGAAGAAATCCGTGAACATCAGCTCCGCAATGGGGCGCATGCCGGCCTGTGCGGCCCCAACGGCGGCCCCGATGAATCCCGTCTCGCTGATCGGCATGTCCATGATTTTCTCCCGACCGAACTCCTCAAGCAGGCCTTCGGTGCTGTCGAAGATACCACCGTAATCGGCAACGTCCTCGCCCATCACGAACACGTCGTCGTTCCCGCGCATCTCCGAGGCGATGGCGTCGACCATCGCTCGACTCATCGTTATCTCGCGCTCCGCAGCCGGTTCGGTTGCTTCTGGCTCGTCTGCTTCCGCCATCAGTCATCACCTCCCGTGGTTTCGGCGGGTTCCGGCTCCGGATTGGGCGTCCATCCCGCCGGCGGGTTCGTGAACACGTCCTCGTAAGCCTCCTCGGGGTCGGGTTCGGGCTGGTCTTTGGCCCACTTGATGGCGTCCTCGACCCGTTCGTGGCTCCGGTCGCGGATGTCCTCGATAGTGCTGTCGTCGATGCCCGCGTTCTGGAGTGTGTTCTCCATCCGCTCGATGGAGTCGCGCTGTTTCGCCCGTTCCGTATCAGCATCGGGGCGGTAGCCCTCGGCGTCACCCATGAAGTGTCCCATCCGCCGATGGACCTGCACTTCGAGGAGGGTTGGCCCGTTGCCGTCACGCGCGCGTCCGACCGCCTCGCCCGCAGCCTCATAGACCGCAACCGCGTCGTCGTGGTCCACGCGCATGCCGGGCATGTCGAACCCGTCGGCGCGCTTGGCACCGTTTTCGACGTCGGTGACTCGCTCTTTGGGCATGCTGATGGCCCAGTCGTTGTCCTCGATGACGAACACCACCGGAAGGTCGTGGACGCTCGCGAGGTTGAGCGATTCGAGGAAGCCACCCTGACTGATCGCGCCTTCGCCGAGGTACGCGACGGCGACGCTGTCCTCGCCGCGTTTTTTGGCTGCGAGTGCCGCCCCGACTGCTGGCGGACAGCCTTCGGCGATGATGCCGCTGCCCGCGAAGTTGACCTCGGCATCGAACAGATGCATGTGGCCACCCTTGCCCTTGGACAATCCTGTGCGCCGGCCGAAAATTTCGGCGGTCATTCGGTCGAGATCGACACCTTTGGCGATAGCGACGTGGTGGGGACGATGAGGGGCGGTTACAGTGTCGGCACCGCGGAGATGAGCACACACGCCGGCAGCGGCAGCCTCTTGGCCAGCAGCGAGGTGCAGCTCGCCCGGAATCGGGCCGGCCGAGATATCGAATGCTGGCTGTTTCCCCTCCAGGTACTCCTCTTGGAGCCGTTCTTCGTAGTACCGTGCTGTCACCATCCAACCGTACATTTTCTGCAATTCGGTATCACTTAACATGATAACCCCCGTACAGACATAGCACTCCATTCACATAAACGTAATTGACGTCAATTCCACTCTTCCGCAAACATCTATAGACGACTGAGAAGGACTGGAGAGGACACCCTCGACATCGAGTGGGAGCGCACGGGCCCACATACTGTCGCCAGACCGCCGACTCAGCCGGATGAACGCCGAAGTGAGGTCATCGAGAAGCGACTCTCGGAGAGCCAGAACGACCGCGGCCACGTGAAGAGTCGAAGAGAGGGACTCAGCCATGACGACGAGGTGATCATCTCCATGATCGGGAACGGAATCTACGCGCGCCGGGCCGACGGTGGATGAATCCGGCCATCGGGGATCGAGCAGACGCTCGCTCACCTCAATGAACCGCTCGGGCTGATTGCTGCCATTGGACTGTGCGGCGGGAGCGCGCCCTCTATACTCGGATATAGCGCAAGCTTCCGTGACAGATAGACGAACTCTGGCTAAAAGACCTACAACGAACCGTCGTTCCGTTCCGGATGATGTCCGAGACGCGATGTGGTTACGTCGAGGACGTGGAATGGCTTCTAGACCGTGGCACGGCCTACTGCTGGCGGCCAGTATGCGATGGTGGTGAGCGGTGTTTCTGGCACGCGTCGGGACCGAAGACGCGTGAGGCGCTCAACGCCCATCGGCCGGCACCGGGCGAGCGTCTCGACGGCGCGGACCTTCGGCATGCGGATCTCGCTGGCGCGGACTGGCTATGCGGGCGGAGTCTCGTCGGTGCGGACTTCTCCGACGCAACCCTTCGCGGTGCGGACCTCTCGGATGCTGACCTCCGGCGGGCGACGTTCGACGGCGTGGATGCGCGACAGGCTCGATTCGACGGTGCGAACCTCGAAAACGCAACGTTCGTCGCCGCTGATCTCCGGGAGGCGTCCCTCGACCGGGCGAGGCTCTATCGCGCCGGCTTCACCGACGTACGTCTCGACCGGCGGAGTGACTTCGGCGACTGCGTGGTCTACGAGGAACATGTGTCGGAGGCGGACGACCACGAAACGCGTCTCGCCGCGCTCGAAGCGACGGGTTGGACCTACCGCGAACTCCGACGGCTCTTCGAACAGGACGCCCTCCCGCGCCGCGCGCGGACGTGCTATCTCGGCGAGAAAAGCGCCCGACGGCGGGCCGCGTGGGCGCGCGGTGAGTACCTCCGCGCGCTCAAGCTCGAAGGCTCACGGTGGGTGATGCGCTACGGTACCAGTCCGACGCGAGTCGTCGCCAGTTCGCTCGGACTGATCGCGTGCTGTGGGGTGATATACCCGCTTATCGGTGGATTTCGTCAATCCGAGGGCGGAACGTTCCACCTCGAAGCACCGCTTTCGACGCCGCCAGACCACCTCATCCACCTGCTGTTCAGGGGACTCTACTTCAGCGTCGTCACGTTCGCTACGCTCGGCTACGGCGATATGCAGCCAATAGGACTGCTCGCGCGGTCGCTGGCCGGATTCGAGGCGCTCGTCGGGTCGTTGTTGATGGCCGTGCTCGTGTTCGTCCTTACCCGTCGTGTCCGGTAATCCGCGCCACAAATGGCTCACGCGTTCCTACTCGCCGCACAGCTTCCCCCACGCGTCCGAGAGCCCGTCGTCCTCCTCGTCCGAGTTTGATCGCTTCGGAAGGTAGGTTTGCAGAAGAGGTGATGGGTTCCACTCACGAAAACTGCATCTGTTCTATCGGAACACAGAGTTCGTGCACGGGTTTTGGTTCTCTCATCTACGGGCCTCCACAACGGCTTTGGTCCGGTGGTCGCTTCAGCAGGTATGGCCGATATCGACGACCAGGAGTGGCGGCTCATTCGGGAAGACGTTCGAAGGGGGCCACTGAACATGGCGCTCGACGAGATCGCCGCCGAGACCGCCGCTCGTGGCGGCCCGCGAACCCTGCGCGTCTACCGCTGGGAGCCGGCGACGCTTTCACTGGGATATCATCAGGACCCCTCGACCGTGGACTGGGAGTTCTGCGAGCGCGAGGGAATTTCGGTGACGCGCCGGCCGACCGGCGGCGGCGGCATCTATCACGACAGTCATGGTGACATCTCCTATTCCATCGTCGCGCCGGCCGACGAACTGCCCGGCGACCTGATGGAGACCTACGAACTGCTCTGTGAACCCCTGTTCGATGGGTTTGACCGCCTCGACACGCCTGTGTCGTTCGCGAGCGAGGACCGCCCGGCCATCCACGACCCCGCCTGCTACCTGCGCGCGCTGCATCCGGCCCACGACGTGGTCGCCCCGGATGGGCGCAAAATCAGCGGCAACGCCCAGTACCGCCGCCGCGACAGCGTCATTCAACACGGTTCGATACTGTTCGACGACGCGACCGAGCGCCATCTCGCGTGTTTCGCCGACCCGCCCTCCGCGGAGCGATTCGACGAGCGAGTGACGAACGTCCGCGAACAGGGTGACGTGAGCCGAGAGACGGCGGTCGCGGCGTTCGAGGACGCGCTCGCCGACTGGGCCGACGCCGAGGAGGGCGTGTGGTCCGACGGGGAACTCGACCGAGCGCGCGAGCGCGCCCGCGAGAAATTCGCAAGCGACGACTGGAACCGCCGCCGGGAGGACCCGACCGGGTAGGTCGTCGTCCTTCGACGGTCCTATGGGTGCCGGCGGCGATGTCCGCGCATGCACGTCGGAGCACACGTCTCAATCGCCGGCGGCGTCGATAACGCCATCGAACGCCAGACCGACGTCGGCGGGAACTGCGGACAGATATTCACGGCCTCGCCCCAAGTCTGGGCCGGTCCCGATATCGACGACGAGGAGGCCGCCCGCTTTCGTGATTCGGACCTCGGCCCGTGGGTCATCCACGCCTCCTATCTGGTGAATCTCGCCACACCCAAAGACGACCTCCGCGAGAAATCCATCGCGAGCCTCCAAGCAGAGTGCGACGCCGCCTCACGGTTGGGAATCGAGTACGTCAACGTCCATCTCGGCGCACACACCGGCACGGGCGTCGAAAACGGGCTCGACAACGCCGCGAGCGCCATCGATGAGCTCGATATCCCATCCGAGGTCACGCTGCTGGTCGAGAGCGACGCCGGCAGCGGCACCAAGTTGGGCGACGAGTTCGCCCACCTCGCGGCCGTCCGCGACCGCAGCCATGTGGATATCGAGTTCTGTCTCGACACCGCCCACGCCTTCGCGGCGGGCTATGACCTCTCGTCGCCCGAGGCGGTCGAAGAGACCGTCGCCGCCTTCGACGACACCGTCGGACTCGACGAGCTTCGCTGTCTCCATCTCAACGACTCGAAACACGCCTGCGGCACGAACAAGGACGAACACGCCCACATCGGTGAGGGGTCGATTGGCGATGCTGGCATGCACGCCATTATCAACCACGACACGCTCCAGGGAGTCCCGTTCGTCCTCGAAACGCCGACCGAGGACGGGCGTGGATTCGCGTGGAACATCGACCGCGTTCGTGAACTCCGCGCCGACTGAAACCGGTTCGCGCAGCGATTCCGGCCGAAGTGGCTGCTCCGGTTGCCGAACTCGGTTCTCGGTTTAGCCCTCCTCTCCACCTTCGCCACCGTTACCGCCGCCACCCTCGCCGTTTTCCTGCTCACCACCGCCTCCCTCCCCATCTCCACCGCCGTCGCCACCACCGCCCTCCTGCTCTCCGCCCTCTCCACCGCCACCGTTCTCGCCACCTTCACCGCCGCCTCCGCCATCATCGCCACCCTCTCCGCCCTCGCCACCGCCGAGACCGATGTCGGTGCAGCCGGCGAGCGCGACCGCGAGCGCGCCGGCCGACAGCGAGAGCGTCCGTCGTCGGGTCAGCCGTCCCTCCATGTCCTCGACCATGCGACCGGCCGACGGCTGGTGGGAAGTTAACTGTTCCCGTATTTCCCGATGGCTCGGGGAGCGAACGATTGATACGGAACGGCTCTCTACGAGGGGAGGGTTGAACATGGACGTACGCGATGGGGTAAGCTACGACGACGTGTTGGTGGTGCCAGAGCGTTCGGTGGTCGCCCACCGCGCCGACGTGAGCCTCGAAACACGACTCGCGCCGAATCTCGCGCTCGATAGCCCGATCCTCGGCGCACCGATGGATACCGTCATCGAGAGCGAGGCAGCGATTGCTCTCTCGGAAACGGGCGGTCTCGGAACGCTACACCGATTTCTCCCCATCGACGAGCAGGCCGCCGAGGTCCGGCGGGTGGTCGCGGCGGGCGAGCGGGCCGGCGGCGCGGTCGGCATCGACGAGGCGTATCTCGAACGGGCGGCAGCGCTGGTCGAGGCTGGCGCGGCCTGCGTGATGGTGGACATCGCCCACGGTCACATGGAGCGCTGTCTCGATGCGGTCGGCGAACTCCGCGCGGAGTTCCCCGAAACGCCGCTCGTCGCCGGCAACGTCGCCACCGCGTCCGGCGTTGCGGACCTCGCGGCCGCCGGCGCGGACTGCGTAAAGGTCGGCGTGGGTCCCGGCTCACACTGTACGACCCGCGAAGTAACCGGCGTCGGCGTGCCCCAACTCACGGCGGTCTCGGACTGTGCCGAGGCCGCGAGCGAGCACGGCGTGACCGTCATCGCCGACGGTGGCATCAGGAAGTCCGGCGACGCGGTGAAGGCACTCGTCGCGGGAGCGGACGCGGTGATGCTCGGGGGGCTACTCGCCGGGACGACCGAAGCACCCGGTGAGACAATCGAACGCGACGGAACTCGATACAAGTGCTCGCGGGGGATGGCCTCGACCGAGGCCAACAACGAGCGCACGGACAAGAACGGCGAGACCGCGATGGAGGAGGGGATTGCCGGAGCCGTGCCCTACCGCGGCGACCTCGCGGGCGTGGTCGCAGGCCTCGAAGGTGGGATTCGCTCGGGGCTGTCGTACTGTGGCGCAGCGTCGATTCCGGCCGTTCAGGGAAACGCCGAGTTTATCCACAACTCCGCCGGCGCGCAGGCAATCGAGGGCGTTCACGCGAGCGTCCGCGAGCGCTAGACGACATCGCCGCGGACGCTCGCGCCCTCCTGTCGCTCGCGATATGTTCGCACCGCGTCGGCAGCCCGCTCGGCCTCGGTCTCGTCCATTCCGACCATTCCGAGCGCGCCGGCCAGCGTCGGAAAGACGAACTCCCCCTCTCGAAGCTTCTCGAAGGCCTCGTCCGAGCGCCGACCATCGAGCCAGAGACAGACCCCGCGCGGGTCGAGCAGTTCCTCGTAGTTCTCGCGGGCCATCGCCCCCTTGAGGCGCTGGGTCACGTTGTCCTCGAAGCTCGCGTTGCAGACTTCGAGGTGGATTGGTTCGCGCTCGTCCACGAGGTGGGCCGCGAGACACTTCTCGGGGGCGGCGTAGCCGTTCGGATTCGCGCGGATGTGTTCAGGGTGCTCGTCGGCCCACTCGGCGCTCACGGTCTTACCGATGCCCTCGATGCCGTGTGACTCGCGGAATGCGGCCTCGCGATTGTCGTCACCATGAAAGAGTAGGTCCTTCGTGAGGTAGACGTCGAGACGCTCGACCGGGTCGAGACCGAGCGCGATATCGCCGTAGACCCACACCTCGCGCACCGGGACGGGCATCGATTCCTCTTCGATTGTTTCGACGAGGCGCTCGATGCGCGCGACGGCCTCCTCGCGGGCGAAGTCGGTCATTGGCAGTCATAGTCGCCCGCACGGAAAAAGCGACTCGCCCCAGCAGTTATTGTGGCTCCAACGGATGGAGGGGTATGACACGCGAGGCAATCGACTATGGAACGTTCGAGACGGGCCGTGACGTGAACTACTGGGACCTCGACCGAACGCTCCAGTACGAGGCGCGGCGGACCTATCCCGACGAGGAGTTCGTGTGGGCCGAGTCACGACTGAGGGAGTTCGGGGACGTCGTCGGCTCGACGGTTGCCGACAACGCCGACCGCATTGACAGGCACGGACCCGAACTCCACACGTATGACAAAGAGGGTGAGGTTCGAAACGAGGTCGAATATCATCCCACCCAGCACGAGAACGAGCGCCTCGCGTACGAGAAATTCGGCCTGACCCACGACGCCTTCCACGCGCCACCGGGCCGCGACGAGCCGGTGGGGCTAGCCCACACCCTGACCCAGCAGACGCTGCTTTCGTACGTCGATATGGGCTTCGTCTGTCCGGTCTCGATGACCACCGGCGTCGCGCTCGTGCTCGACGCATTCGACGACGGGAGCCTCGACGACTACTTCGAGCGGCTCACCAGTCGGAGTGGCGACGACCACATCGAGGGTGCGATGTTCCTCACCGAAAAGCAGGGCGGCAGCGACGTCGGCACGAACGAGACCGTCGCCGAGAAAGCCGACGATGGAACCTACCGCCTCACCGGCGAGAAGTGGTTCTGCTCCAATATCGACGCCGAGGGCGCGCTCGCGCTGGCCCGCCGACCCGACGCACCCGAGGGAACCGCCGGTCTCTCGCTGTTTCTGGTCCCGCGCACGAAACCGAACGGCGAGGTCAACGACGCGCTCTTTCGCCGGTTGAAGGACAAGCTCGGGACGATTTCGGTGCCCACGGGCGAAATCGAGTTCCGGGGCGCGGAGGCGTATCTCGTCGGCGAGCCGGAGAGCGGCTTCCGACAGATGACTGAAATGTTGAACTTCGAGCGGCTTTCGAACGTCACTGGCGCTGTGGGCATCATGGGCCGCGCCCTTCTGGAGTCGAAGGTTCGAGCGGCGAACCGCGAGGCGTTCGGCGAACCCATCCAAGAGAAACCGTTGCTGCGCCGCGATTTAGTGGACATGGCCGTCGATTACGAGGCCGCCACGGCCTTTACCTTCGAGTGTGCGCGCCTGCTCGACCAGTATCGGCGCGAGGAGAGTAAGGAGGCGTTCAGATTGCTACGTGCGCTCGTCCCGATTGCGAAGCAGGTGACCGCACGAATGGCCGTCGAGACCGCCTCCTACGCCTGCGAAGTGCTCGGCGGCAACGGCTACGTCAGGGAACACGTCACGCCGCGGCTGCTCCGAGACGCCCAAGTATTGCCAATCTGGGAAGGGACCTCGAACGTTCTGAGCCTCGACCTGCTCCGGGCGATGGAGCGCGAGGACGCCCACGAGGCGCTGTTGCCCGCCATCCGCGAAAACATCGACGCGGCCGACCACCGCGCGCTGGCCGAGTGCGGCGAAACGGTCGAGGAGGAGTTCGCGGAATTACAGGAGGCGCTCGCCCATCTCGCAGGGGCGGACACCGAGGAGGCGCAGTTGCAGGCGAAAGAACTCGCCGAATACGTCTTCGACGTCTATACCGCGGCGCTGCTGCTCGCCGAGGCCCAAGGAGAACTCGACCGCGGCGACGCCCGGAAGGCACTGGTCGCAAAGCGCTTCGTCGACACCCGACTGTGCGAATCGGGCGCGCGTGGCATCACCGACGGCGAGCGCTTCGCCATCGAACGCTTCGACGAAATCGTTCGGTATGCCGCCGCAGCGCCCGAGACACTCGCCACGACGATGACAGTCGACGACTGACCGCTACTCGAAGAACTCCTTGTAGGCTTCGAGGGTTTCCTCGATGTCCTCGTCGGTGTGGGCGTCGCTGACGAACCCCGATTCGAGCTGGTTCGCCGTGAGGAGGATTCCCTGCTCTTTCATTTCCGGTCGGAAGAGCCTCTCCCAACGGTCGGTTTCGGCGTTCTCGACGTCGGCCCCCGTCTTCGGACAGCGCGCGAAACGTTCGCAGTCGGGCGTCTGGCGACAGCCCGCCCCACAGGTCTCGCTGACGTCCGTCGAGCCGGCGCGCGTGAAGACGAGCTTGAACATGCTGTCGGTTCCCAACACCGTGTAGCCCGGCGCACGCTCGGCCACGATGTCCGTGATACCGCCCCTGAGTTCCTCGCCGAGTTGGTTCACGTGGTCGTAGACGTCGTTTTCGGCGGCGTAGCGCAGGGTTTCGAGACCGGCGGCCATCGCCACCGGATGGCCGGAGAAGGTACCCGACTGGAAGACGTCGCCCGCAGGAGTGAACAATTCGAGGATTTCGGCCGGGCCGCCGACCGCACCCGCCGGGAAGCCACCGCCGATGATCTTCGCAAAGGTCGTGAGGTCGGGCGTCACGCCGAATTTCCCCTGGGCGCACTGGAGGCCGCCGACGCGAAAGCCAGTCATCACCTCGTCGAAAATCAGGAGTGCGCCGTGGTCGTCACAGAGGTCGCGCAGGTGCTCGTGGTAGCCCTCGATTGGCATGACGCCCGCGGTGTTGCCGAGCAGCGGCTCGGTCAGCACACCAGCGATGTCCTCGCCGTGGGTTGCGAAGACGTCCTCGATGGTCTCCATATCGTTGAACGGCACGGGGATGGTGTGTTCGGCGAACGACTGAGGGATGCCGGGTGAGGACGGCCGCGGGTTCGCCGAATCGCCCGCGACGAGTGTCGATTCCTGTGCGCCGTGATAGCCGCCCTGCATGACGACGATCTTCTCGCGGCCGGTGTACCCACGGGCGAGTCGAACGGCGGAGACGGTGGCCTCGGTACCCGAGTTGACGAAACGCAACATCTCGACGCTGGGGACGTGGCGGGCGACGAACTCGGCGAGTTCGACCTCGATTTCGGTGGGTGCGCCGTACATCGGCCCGTCGCTCATCGTCGATTGGACCGCTGCACGCACCGATTCGGGCAGGTCGTGGCCCAACAGGAGGGGTCCGTAGCCCATCACGTAGTCGATGTAGCGATTGCCGTCGGCGTCGATGACGTGGCCGCCGTCGCCGCGCTCGATGAACGCCGGGTAGGGTCGGGTCGCCCGCACGGACGAATTGACGCCGCCGGGAAGCACCGAGAGCGCACGGTCGTAGAGGTCGCGCGAGCTATCGTGATTCATGGCCCGAGTTCGACCGGCGGGCTGAAAGTCGTTACTGAGACGGAACGGCGAAACCGTTCCGTGATGTCGTCGGAACGCGAAGCGTTCTGACTGCAAGTCGAGCAAAGCTCGACAATGACGAAAATCGCTCCGCGATTTTCGAACCACCCCGCAGTAAAAACGTTCAGGATGATGCCGCGCGTTCGCGAATCAGTTCGCGCAGGGCGTCGGGGTCGTCGATGGCGGCGATCTCCTCGCGTTCGATGAGTGCGGTCTCGGCGACGGCGTCGCGGCTGGCATCGTCGACGACGTAGACCGAGCGTGTGCGGGTGACGGTGCCGAGCGAGGACATGATGCGGGCGCGCTTTTCGGCGGTCTGGGTGAACGTCGAGTGTCCAGTCAGAACGTTCTCCTCGTCGCCGTCGTCCTCGCTCACCGTCTTGAACGGCGCGCGCGTCGTCGGATGCACGTTGAAACCGACTCTCGTGAGCACGGCGACGAGCGCGTCGTCGGTCTCGTCGTCGCTCGCGTCCTCGTCGGCGAGGTCTTCGGCACCGCCGAGTACGTCGACAGGGTTGGCAAGCGGCGCGTCGAGGAGGTCCTCCATCCGGGCGGCGACCTCGACGGAGGCGTTCATCCCGTCCTCGTACTTCGACACTGTCCGCCGCGAGACGCCGATTTCGGAGGCCAGCCGGCCGAGACTCCACTCGCGCTCGGCGCGCTCGTCGGCGAGGACCTCGCCGTCGATGTTCACGTAGAGACCACCGGGAGCGGCGTATATCATCGGCGGTACGTCCTCAATGAAGAGGTCGAGGGCGGTGTCGGGACTCAGGACCGGGACTCCATGACGGAGGTACATCACGCCCGGCTTGAGTTCCTCGTCGCGGGTTCGCAGGCCAACGACCATCGGGGTGGCGTCGAGATGGGTGCCGAGCCGCCGCATCTCGATGCCAGTACGGGAATCGAAAGCGTCGATGTTACCCAGAATCTTCACCAACAGGACTGTGTCGTCGCGGCGGGCGGCCACGTCGAAGCTCTTCGGGCGGACCGCACATCGCTCGCTGACGAGAAAGCCCGCGTCTTCGAGCATGGCCGTCACGTTGCCGACGAGCGCGGACCGGGACATGTCCATACGTAAGTAGCGCATCGTATATAGTGGTTGTGCCGGCGGGAGACCGCCTCCTCCGGCGATTCATGTCACGAGCGGCGAAATATTTATATATGAGTTTCGAGCCGGAACGCCGTTGACGCGGGAAGGGGTACACAGAGTGTGACGCTCATCGGTCTCGACGACACCGACTCGCGCGAGCAGGGGATGTGCACGACGTATCTCGCCGCACGGGTCGCCGAGGAAGTGCGCGCGGCCGGCGGAGCGGTCGAACGATTGGTGCTCGTCCGACTCAACCCCGCCATCGAGCACAAGACGCGGGGCAACGCCGCGCTCTGTGTGCACACCGACCTCGCTGCCGAGAAGTCTCTCACCATCGCCCGCGAGGCGGTCGAGGCCCTCGCCGCGACCGATGACCCGCGGACGAACCCCGGTATCGTGGTTGCGCCGGGTGACGACGCACCGGAACCGGTCGTCGAGTTCTCTCGGCGCGCGGTTCGCGAGTTCCTCACGCTTGCGGAGGCCGAATCGCACGTCGAATCGGTCGGCTATCGCCACACCGGCTGGGGAAATTCGAGAGGCGTCATCGGCGCGCTCGCGGCGGTCGGCGCGTGGCAGGCATTCGATGACCCGACCTACGAATACATCAGCTATCGGGAGTCTCACAGACGGGGAACGCCGCGCGACATCGACGCTGACTCGCTGTTTGCGGCCGCCGACTGGGGCTATCCAAGCGCATGGGACACCGTCGACCGCGGCGAGGGAGCGATGGTCTGCGTGCCGCACGCGCCCGGCCCGATTCTCCACGGGATTCGTGGCGACGACCCCGAAACCGTCCGTGCGGTTGCCGAGCGCATCGAGAACGAACCAGTCGAGCGAGGAGGCCTGTTCGTGACCAATCAGGGTACCGACGCGCACCTGCGCGACGGCACAATCGAAACCAGCGAGGACGGACGAGCCTACCGGCTCGATGGTCGGGTGTCGAACGCGCCAACAACACGCCGTGGCGGGCACGTCTTCTTCGAACTCGGCGACGGTGATGGCGCGCTCGCCTGTGCGGCCTTCGAACCCACGAAACGGTTCCGCGAGCGGGTTCGCGCGCTCCGGGTCGGCGACGACCTCACCGTCTGTGGCGAGGTTTCGGAGGGTACCCTGAAACTGGAGAAGTTCGCCGTCCGCGACCTCGTGGACACCGAGCGCACAGTTCCACCCTGTCCCGACTGCGGGCGCTCGATGGAGAGTGCGGGCCGCGGACAGGGTTATCGCTGTCGGGACTGCGACACGAGTGCACCGGGGAAAGTCGCGCGACCGGTCGAGCGCGACCTCGAAACCGGCTGGTACGAGGTGCCGCCGTGTGCGCGCCGCCACATCGCCAAGCCGCTCGTGCGTGGCGGGTTCGACGCACCGACCCATCCCGAGCGCTGACGCCACGGATTCAAGCGCCTGCGTCCCCGAGCGCCGTGCATGGGGATTCGACGCGGGTTCGTCACGCAGGTCGGGATGGGCTACGAGGAAGCGTTCGGGCATGCCGGGGAATTCGACCTCGATTTCGTCGAATTGATGATGGATGGCGCACATGAACGGTCCCGACTCGACGCCGAAGCAGTGCGCGAAAGCGCCGCCGAGAATGACATCGACCTCGCCGTGCATCTCCCCTTCGCCCTCGACATCGCCTCGCCGTTCGAACACGTCCGCGAGGGCGCGCTGCGCGAACTGCTCGCGGCCATCGAAACGGCCGCCGACTGCGGTGCCGAAAAGGGCGTCGTCCACGCGAGCACGTCGGCGTGGTCGCCCGCCTGGGAGCACGCTGACCTCCACGACCATCTCATCGACTCGGTGCGCGAACTCGACGAGTTCGCCGACGAACACGATTTCGAGATATGCGTCGAGAACGTTCCCGGTGACTTTTTCCCGAGCGAGTCGTTTCCGCGCCTGTTCGATGAAACAGGGGCGAACATGACCTTCGACACCGGCCACGCGCGGATGAACGGGATGGATTCGAAGGAAATGACCGACTTTCTCGCTACGCACGGCGAGCGAGTGTCCCATCTCCACCTGAACGACACCCGCCGGCCCGCCGACGAGCACCTGCCCTTCGGCGCTGGCACGCTCGATTTCGGGGCGGTTCTCGAACCCGTGCAACAGAACTGGACCGGCACGCTCTCGATTGAGACGTTCACGCTCGATTGGGGCTACATCGAGACGAGCGTCGAGCGGCTCGACGCGCTCCTCTGAGTCAGTTCTTCGCTCGACCGGTCAGCGGCACCACCACGTCGGCGTCAGCGGCGAGCACTCCGCGCTCGCGGTAGTCTCGGAGAGCGGCCGGTGCGACAGCGCTCGTCGGCTCGACGGGGAAGCCCGCCCTGTGGAGGCGTTCGTGTTCGCGTTCCGTTGCATCGGCGTCGATGGCGATTGCGTCGCCGCCCGTTTCCGCGATGGCTTGCTCGATCTCGTCGGCACGGACCGGTTCGCGGATGTGGATGCCGTCGGCGCGGTCGTTGTCGCTCTCGGAACCCCCGACGAATGGAGCGTAGCCGGTTGCCTGTGCACCGAGTAGCCGTGGCTCCGCGGCTAGCCAACCTGCATCGGCGAGTGCGCGAAACCCACGATAGAGACCCAAAAGTAGCGTGCCGTGGCCGAGCGGGCAGACGACGGCCTCGGGAACCTGCCAGTCACGCTGGGCGGCGATTTCGAGGGCCACCGTCTGAGTGCCGGCGTAAAACGACGGTCGCCACGCGTGGCTCGCGTACCAGCCCGCACCCGTCTCGACGGCGTCGATGGCCGCCTTCGTCACGTCCGCTCTCGACCCCTCGACGCGAACGACCTCCGCACCCGTACGCTCGATGGCCCGGAGCTTCGCCGCGGTCGCGTCCGCTGGCACGTAGATTTCGCTTTCGAGGCCTGCACGGGCCGCATAGGTCGCGATGGCGGTTCCTGCATTCCCCGACGAATCCTCGATGAGGCGCTTGGCCCCACAGGCGAGCGCCCGCGAGACCGTCACCGCTGCGCCGCGGTCCTTGAAGCTCCCCGTCGGCGAGACGGATTCGAGTTTGAACTCGGTGTTCGAGGTGGGTGCGCCGAGGAGCGGCGTCCAACCCTCGCCGAGCGTGACGCGGCGCTCGACGGGAAGGAAGTCGTCGAGCGTCCACAGACCCTCGCGGGTGTCGAGGGTGGCCGGTGCGGGCGGGGAGCCGTCTGGCAGCGGTCGGGTGACGAAATCGAGTGGCTGCCCACACGTACACCGCCAGCGGTCGGCGTAGCGATTTCCGCAGGCAGCACAGCGGAGGTCGGGTGGCATACCACTCGAACGTGCGTCACGAACCAGTACCTGACGGTCCATCGCGGCGTTTTCGTGTGGTCGGCGGTGCGGCTGCGGTGCGGTGCCTGGCGGATGAAGGGCGAGCGAACGGAGTGAGCGCGGTTCACTGCGAACGAGCGTAGCGAGTGAGCAGGAGTTTTTAGTCCAGGTTTTTGGACGGGGGTTGAGCGCGAGCGCAGCGAGCGCGATGCCCCCGTGTAAAAAAGTGGGGTTCGGTTATCGCTCGTCGATGGGGACGAACTCCTCGTCTTTCGGCCCGACGTAGCGTGCGCGTGGGCGGATGAGGCGGTTGTCGGACTGGTATTCGAGGACGTGGCCGACCCAGCCGCCGACGCGGCTCATCGCGAAAATCGGCGTGTACATGTCGAGGTCGATACCGAGTTGGTAGTAGACAGTCCCCGAATAGAAGTCGACGTTGGGTGCAAGCCCCTTCGCCGGGAAGTCCTCCTCTTCGGTGAGGTATTCCTCGATGGCGGCGGCGTAGTCGTACCACTTCTTCTCGCCGGAGGTCTCGCCGAGTTCTTCGGATTTCTTCGAGAGGATTTCCGCACGCGGGTCCTTCACGTTGTAGACGCGGTGGCCCCAGCCGGGAATCCGGCGGTCGTTGTCGATGGCGTCGCGGATCCATTCGGTGGGGTCCTTGTCGCTCTCGTCGAGTTCGAGTAGAGTTTCCATCACGTCCTGATTCGCACCACCGTGAAGCGAGCCCGCGAGCGCGCTGATTCCACCGGTGACGGCGCTGTAGGTGTCGGCAAGCGTGCTGGCGATGACCATGCCGGTAAAGGTCGAGGCGTTGAGGCCGTGGTCGGCGTGGAGGATGAGCGCCATGTCGAAGGTCTCGGCGGCCACGTCGTCGGGTTCCTCGCCGGAGAGCATGTAGAGGAAGTTCGCGGCATAGGAGAGGTCCTCGCGGGGGTCGATTGGGTCCTGGCCGTTGCGCAGGCGGTCGTAGGCCGCGAGCACCGTGGGCACCTTCGCGGCGATGCGGCGGCCCTTCCGCAGGGAGGCATCGAGGTCCTCGGGGTCGGTCTCCTCGGCGTCGCTCGCAGACAGCATCGAGACCGCGGTTCGCAGCGCGGCCATCGGGCGCTCGCCCGCCTCGGCGAGGTCACGCAGCGTCGTGATGACCTCCTCTTCGACCGCGTACTCGGCGGATAGCTCCGCGACGAACGAATCGAGCGCGTCGCGGTCGGGGAGTTCGCCGTGCCAGAGCAAGTGGAGGACCTCCTCGTAGCTCGCCTCGCGCGCGAGGTCTTTGATGTCGTAGCCGCGATAGACGAGTCGCCCGGCGTCGCCATCGATGTGACTGAGCGAGGATTCCGCGACTAACACGTCGTCGAGGCCCTTCTGGAGGTCATCGGCCATACGTAGGGATTCGGACCTTCCGGGAAAAGCATTACCGTTGCACCGCGGCAAGCTTTTCCCATCGCCTGTCGAATTTCGGGTATGCCACGGGAGGTCGGCTACGAGCCACGGAGCGTCAAACAGCTCCTCGCGGAGATGAAGGACATCGCCGAGCTCATGATCGACCTCTCGTACTCGGCGGTGCTTCTGGACAACCGGGAGGTCGCCGCGGAGGTGCTCGAACTCGAAGCCGAGATGGACGTCCTCCAGCTCAAGACGCGGATGAGCCTGCTGATGGCCGCCCGTAGCCCCGACGACGCCGAGGCGCTCGCCCCAGTAGTGGGTATCGTCGGCGCGACCGAGAAGGTGAGCGATGCGACCGGCGACATCGCCAAGATAGTCCTCGAAGAGATCGGTCTGCCCGATGCGATTCGCGGCGCGCTCCCGGAGGCCGTCGAGACGGTCGTGCGTGCACAGGTCGCCGCCGACGCGCGCTTCGCCGGGTCGACACTCGGCGACCTCAACCTCGAAAGCGAGACGGGCGTGCGGGCGATTGCGCTGCACCGTGCGGGCGAGTGGGTGCTCAACCCCGACCACGAGACGGCGCTGCGGGCCGAGGACGTCGTGCTCTTTCGCGGTCCCGAGGCGGCGCTCGCGGGCGTCTATCAGAGCACAACCACCACCGCCTACACGCCGGCAAGCCCGCCGGAACCGGCCATCGGGGACTTAGAGCGGGCAACCGATTCGGTAGTTCTCATGAAAAACATGAGCGAACTCGCCGTCGACTTGGCCTACGGCGCGGTGTTGTTCGACAGCGACGACCTCGCCAGCGAGGTGGTGAGCCTCGAAGCCGAGGTCGACGCGCTCCAAGACCGCTTCGAGGCGTGGACGCTCCGGGCGGCGGGCCGCATCGACGACCCCGTCTCGCTGCGTGGGCTGGTCCACCTCGCCCGCAGCACGGAGGTCATCTCCGATGCGGCCGTCGAGATCAGCGAGGGCGTCCTCAGGGGCATCGGCTCCCATCCCGTCATCGCCGAGGCCGTCGGCGAGTCCGACGAGGTCATCGTCCGGCTGACCGTCGCGCGCGGCAGCGACCTCGACGGGGCGACCCTCGGCGAAAAGACGGTCAAAACCGAGACCGGGATGCGCGTCATCGCCGTCCGGCGGACAGGAAAGGAAGACGTCACCGGCGAATCGGTGACGCCGGAGACGGTGACGCGGACGCGCGACGAGTGGGAAGTCTCGCCCGGCCCCGCAACCGAACTCCGGGCGGGCAACGTGGTGCTGGCGAAGGGACCGCGGACGGCCGCCGAACGACTCGGCGCGCTCGCCGGCGAGGACAGTTAGGGCTCGCGCGCGAGCCGATAGGCCGAGACGAGCGTGAGCGCGAGCGCGACGAGCGCGGCGACGGCGAGGGCGAGCGTCAGCGCGAGCGTCAGAAAGAGCAGCGGCGACCCGCGCGTGTCCGCCGACGGTCCCAGCACCTCGAAAACACGGAAGAGATAGGCGAGCACGGCGACCGCAACGCCGCTGGCGAACCCGATTTTCGCGTTCCGGGCGACCGACAGCGCTGCCATGAATCGGGCAGTCGGCGGGCGCTCGGGAGCGTCCCTCGACACGTTCGAACCACGTTTGGCACCCCCAAATCCGCGTCGGTTCGGCCCGAATATCGAACGCCTCAAGAGCGTCGGGAAGTCCTGTTTCGATAATGACGAGCCTCGGAACTGCGAGCGCCGCTCCCGGCGAAATCGACACCGGGCGATTGCCGGTCGGCGAGACGCGCGACGGCGCTCGGGCGGGGCTTCCCGTCTGTGTCATCAACGGTGCGGAAGCGGGCAAGACGCTCTACATACAGGCCGCAAGCGACGGCGACGAACTCAACGGCGTCGGCGTCGTTCGGAAACTCGTCCCTCGACTCGACCCAACGAATCTCGCAGGCACGATTCTCATCGTCGGCATCGTCAACATCCACGCCTTTCAGGTGGCCGAACACCGCAATCCCGTCGATGACACCAAACTGAATCGGGCCTACCCCGGCGACGAACACGGCACCTCCTCCGAGCGCATCGCCGCAGCAACCTTCGACGTCGTCAAGCGGGCGGACCTCGCGCTCGACCTCCATCAAGGCTCGACCAGCCGGATGATTCACGAAACCAGAGTCCGCTGTGGCCCGCGTCACCACCTCCACGGCGAGTGTCTCGACCTCGCACGGACCTTCGATTGTGGGCACGTCCTCGACCAGAAGGGACCGGACGGTCAGCTCGCCCGCGCCGCTCCCGACGAGGGGATTCCCACCATCGACCCCGAACTCGGCGGTGCAGTGGGTCTCGACGCCGACAGCGTCCGTGCGGGCGTCGAGGGCGTCCGTAACGTTCTCACGGCGCATGGATTCCTCGACGGCGACATCACCAACGGCGACCAGACCCGCGCGACCGGCTTCGAACAGTACGGTGCGCCCGCCGGCGGTCTCGTCGACTTCGAGGTCGACCTCGGCGAGCGCGTCGAGCATGGCGACCGGCTCTTCCGCGTGACCGACGTCTTCGGGCACGTGAAAGCCGAAACGACCGCCGACGTCGACGGCGTGTTCTGGCGCAGCCGCCGCCTTCCCCAAGTGGCGACCGGTGAGTACGTCTGCTCGGTCGGCACCGACATCGATACCGTCTAAAACCCCACTTTTTTCTGTGCTACGAGACGGCGAAGCCGTCTCGGCATCCTCAAAAGAGCCGTCGGCTCTTTTGGACGGGGCGATTCCGAAGGAATCGCTTGCAGTCGGCGCGACGCGCCGACGACCTCGCGGGACCGAAGGTCCCGCTCAGTGACGAAAGGCGCTTCGCGCCTTTCGAACCACGTCGGGTCGACTCACTTCGTTCGCCGACCGCTCCTTGAAAAATCTGGAGTGAAAACACCCGCTCGCAAACCGCGCGAGCGGTGTTCTCGTGAACGACCGCAGGGAGTGAGCGAGAGCCAGAGAGACGCGAAGCGTCTCTCGTGAACCGCGCTCGTTTCACTCGCGCGGACGCTCACGAACTGCCACCGCGCAGCACAGCACCGCAGAAGCCCTCGGCACTCCCTTCGGTCGTGCCTCGCCCTTCATCCACCAGGAGAGCACGGCTCTCCTGAGCCTCGGCTCGCTTCGCTCGCCGAGACGCCAGGGACCGCAACCGCGCCGCCACCGCAGCGGCCGCCGACCGCACCCGCTAAGTGTGGCCGAACCGAACGTGACAGTATGGACCACCGCGAACTCGGCGATTCGGGGGTCGAGGTATCGGAAGTCGGCTTCGGCGCGTGGGTCGTCGGCACCGACTGGTGGGGCGACCGCGGCAAAGAGGAGAGCATCGAACTGGTTCGCCACGCCGTCGACCAAGGTATCACGTTTTTCGACACCGGCGACGTCTACGGCCACGGCCGGAGCGAGGAACTCATCGGTGAGGCGCTCGCCGAGCGCCGCGACGAGGTCGCCATCGCCAGCAAAGTGGGCTATGACTTCTACAACAACCCACAGGCCGGCCACGGCGAGATTCCGAAGGAGATAACGCCCGAATACATCCACGAGGCGGTCGAAAAGAGCCTCGACAGGCTCGACATGGATCACCTCGAACTGCTCCAACTCCACAACGCGAACGTCGACGAGGTGGACGAAGACATCTTGGAGGCGCTCGACGAACTGCGCGAGTCGGGCAAAGTCGAAGCCATCGGCTGGGCGCTCGGTCCCTCCATCGGCTGGCTCGCCGAGGGCGACGCGGCCATCGCCAACGAGTTCGACGCCGTCCAAGTCGTGTTCAACGTCTTCGAGCAGACGCCGGGCGCGCACTTCATCGAGACCATCGCGGACCTCGATGCCGCGACGAGCATCCTCCCCCGCGTCCCGCACTCTTCCGGACTGTTGAACGAGCAGGTCACGCCCGAGACCGAACTCGACGCCGGCGACCACCGTGGCTTCCGGCCCGACGAGTGGTACGACACCGGCTGGGAGAAAGTCGAGAAGCTGCGCTTCCTCGAACGAGACGGTGAGCGGACGATGGGACAGGCGGCCATCCAGTGGCTGCTCGCCCACGACGAGGTCGCCTCGGTCACGCCGACCTTCCGCACGACCGCGGACGTCGACGAGTGGGCCGCCGCGCCCGACACGTCCGCACTCTCCGAGGACGAACTCGCCCGCGTCGCCGACCTCCACGCCCGCGACTACGACATCGAGCGCGACGACGGAATGGAAGGGCTTCGCTCGTCGGTCGATGGGACTGACCTCGAAGCGGTCGACGCGGCACACGCTGGCGACTGATCTCGATTCGCTCTCGTGTCTGCCGACTGCTGCTGCGGCAGTTTGCCGCAGCGGCGGTGCGGTTTGCGGTCCCTGGCGTCTCGGCGAGCGAAGCGAGCCGAGGCTCAGGAGAGCCGTGCTCTCCTGGTGGATGAAGGGCGAGGCACGACCGAAGGGAGTGCCGAGGGCTTCTGCGGTGCTGTGCTGCGCGGTGGCGGTTGCGGTCGGCATCCGTGCGAGCGAAGCGAGCGCGGTTCACCGCGAGCGCCACAGGCGCGAGCGGGTGTTTTTCATGAACGTTTTTGCGAGGGGTCGAGCGCGAGCGACTGCGGGGAGCGAGCGCGAACCCCCGAAGTAAAAAGGTTCTATTCGGGCTGTAGGCCTTCCTCCTCGACGCGCATCACGGCCTCGCCGTCGGCGAGGTTGGGGGCGTCGACGAGTCGGACGATGCGTTTGGTCCCTTTGGATTTGCGGAGGTACATTCGGAAGGTGGATTTGTGGCCGAGGATGTTGCCGCCGATGGGCTGGGTCGGGTCGCCGAAATAGGAGTCGGGGTTCGAGGCGACCTGATTCGTCACGACGGTGGCGGCGTTGTAGAGATTCCCGACCTTGTCGATGTCGTGGAGGTGTTTGTTGAGTTTCTGCTGGCGCTGGGCGAGTTCACCACGGCCGACGTACTCGGCGCGGAAGTGCGCGGTGAGCGAATCGACGCAGACGAGGCGGACGGGCCAGTCGGAATCCTCGTGTTCGCTGGCGATATCTTGGGATTTCTGGGCGAGCAGAATCTGGTGGTTCGAGTTGAACGCCTTGGCGACGTGGATGTTGTCGAGGATCGCGTCGATGAGTTCGTCCATCGCCTCCTCACTATTAGGACTGCCCTCGATTTCTCGCTGGTCCATCGCGGCGGCGAGCGCGTCGTCGGGTAGGCCGCGCACCATCTGGGCGATACGCTCGGGGCGGAAGGTGTCCTCGCTGTCGATGAAGATGGCGCTGCCCTCCAGTCCGCCGTACTCTTGGGGGAGTTGGACGTTGACCGAGAGCTGGTGAGTGACCTGCGATTTGCCGGCACCGAACTCGCCATAGACTTCGGTGATGGACTGGGTTTCGACGCCACCGCCGAGGAGGTCATCGACTTCGTCGACCTGCCACGAGAGCTTGCCGATCTGCTCGCGGCGTTCGAGGACGTTCGCGCCCGTCTCGAACCCGCCGATGTCGGCGGCGTCGCGCGCGGCGTTGATGATGTCCGCGGCCGTGCTCTCGCCGATATCGGCCGTATTGGAGAGTTCGCCGGGGCTGGCCACCGCGATGCCCTGATAGGAGTCGAAGCCGGACTCGGTGAGTTTGTCCGCGGTCGCGGGACCGACGCCCGGCAGGCTCTCTAGGTCTTCGGTTGCTGCCATACGACCGGGTTGTGCGGCTTCGGTGATAAAGCCTCGTTAACAGCTCGGCGGAAGTGAAGCGACGGCGGGATTCGTTACTCCCACGGATGCGTGCCCGTCGAGGGCCAGAGCGGATACCAATACTCCTTGTCCTCTTCGACGTCGAGTTCACCGTCGAGGACCGATTCGAGCTTGAACTCCACACTCGAATCGCGCTCGTTGCCCGCCCGTGGCGCGAACGGGTAGTACGCCCCGCGCCGGAACGAATACACCCAGTACACAGGACCATCCTTCTCGAAGCCAAAGAGCGCCGCGAGCAGTCGCGAGCCGTAGCCGCGCTCGATGAGCGTGTCGGCGGCAAAGTGCACGCTCGTCACCAAATCCTCGAAATCCGGGTCTTCGAGCACGACCCACTCGTAGCCGTGTGAATCGTCGACGAAGCGGGCCTCGGTGCCCGTCTCGACCTCGCCCGCGTCCAGAATCGCCTCGACCTCCTCGACCGCGTTTGCGAAGTCGGTGCTGTCGACGCCCGAAAAGCAGAGTGCGGCCACGCCCGCGGGGTCGAAGCCCAGATCGGCCTCCATCGTGAGGTGGGCCGTGCTCATCCCGAAGAGGTCGTCGGGGTCGGCGTCACGCGTCGCATCCGCCTCCGCACTCATCCCGAGCGCCGACCGGAGTCCGTCGAGAAATCCCATGTCCCGGATTCGTGTGCCAGCGGTAAAAACCGAAGTGATACGACGAATCCATCACGGGCGGTCGGCGCGCGGGAGTGTGCGAAGCACACGACTCGCACGAGGGATGAGAAGTAGCCTTACGCCGTTTCGAGTTCGCGCTCCATCTCCCGCAGCCGCTCGATGCGGTTCTCGGTCGAGGGATGCGTCGAGAGGATGCGCCCAATCGCGCCGCTCTTGATGGGGATGATGAAGAAGGCGTTCATGTCGGCTTGCTGGCGCATGTCGTCGGTCGGGACCTTGTCCATCCGCCCGTCGATTTTCATGAGCGCGGAGGCGAGCGCCGATGGTCGGCCGGTGATGACCGCACCACCTCTATCGGCGGCGAACTCCCGGTAGCGCGAGAGCACGCGCACGAGCAGGAACGACACCACGGCGACGACGAGCGAGACGAGGATGGCGACCAGTACGGGTGCACCGCCCTCCTCGCTGTCGCCACTGAACAGCCAGCCCCAGCGGACGATCATGAACGCGAGCGTCGAGAGGAACGTGGCAATCGTCATCACCATCACGTCGCGGTTCTTGACGTGGGCGAGTTCGTGGGCGAGCACGCCCTCCAACTCCTCGCGGTCGAGCGTGTTCATGATGCCCGTCGTCACACACACGGTGGCACTCGACGGCGAACGTCCCGTGGCGAAGGCGTTCGGCGTCCGGGTGTCGGCGACCGCCACCGTCGGCTTGGGGAGGTCGGCCTGCTGGGCGAGCCGGCCGATAGTGGCGTGGAGTTCGGGATACTCCTGTTCGCTGACCTCGTGAGCACCCATGCTCCGGAGGGCGAGCTTGTCGCTGAAGAAGAACTGCCCGCCCATGAACAGCGCCATGATAACCACAGTCCAGACGAGTCCGATCCCGGAGTACGCGAGCACCCCGAGAAAGACGACGTACAGCACGAGCAGCAGGACCATCGTCAGTCCCATCCGGGCGCGGAGACCCCAATCAGTCTTCCATTCCATGTGGCTACCGATAGGCGCTCGATTCATAAGTCTCCGTCGCTCGCCGTTCGAATCGGCTCCGTGGTCGTCGCTCGCAGCAGACGAACGGCCGTGTGGCACGCCGTTTAACCCGTCCGAGGCGCTACGAACGCCAATGAGTCAGTCACGCCAGTTCTGTCCGCGCTGTGGCGACCCTGTGGAGGGCGAACCGGAAGCGGGCGGACGGACGCCGCTCTGTGGGGACTGCTATTTCGACGAGTTCGACCTCGTGGAGGCCCCCGAGCGCATCGAGGTGCTCGTCTGTGCGACCTGTGGGGCCGTCAAGCGCGGCAATCGCTGGGTCGATGTCGGCGCGCGCGACTACACCGACGTCGCGGTCGACGAGGTGACGGAGGCTCTCACGGTACACGTCGACGCCGAGGAGTTCTCGTGGGGGGTCGACCCCGAGCAAGTGGACGAAAACACCATCCGCATGCACTGTCGGCTCTCGGCGGTCGTCCGCGGCGAGTCGGTCGAGGAACGGGTGACGGTCCCAGTGAAGGTCTCGCGGGGAACCTGCACGCGCTGTGGCCGCATCGCCGGCGATTACTACGCCAGCACCGTCCAGATTCGTGCGGGCGGCCGTACCCCGACCGACGCGGAGACCCAGCGCGCACTCGACATCGTCACCGACTACGTGCACGAACGCGAGGCAAACGGCGACCGCGACGCCTTCATCACCGACATCGACGAGACGGCCGACGGTGCGGACGTCAAGCTCTCGACCACCAAGCTCGGGCAGGCGGTCGCCGAACGCATCGTCCGGCGCTTCGGCGGCGAGTTCGACGAGTCGGCAACGCTCGTCACCGAGGACGAGGACGGCGACGAGGTCTATCGCGTCACCTACGCCGTCCATCTCCCGGAGTTCACACCGGGCGACGTCATCGACCCGGCCGACGACGATGGGCCGGTATTGGTCGAGAGCGTCCGGGGCAACCTCAAGGGCGTGCGCGTGACGACCGGCGACTCCTACGAGGCGGCCTTCGAAGAGGGCATCGCCCCGGATGCAACGCTGCTCGGCCGGCGGGAGGACGGTGAGGAAACGACGCTCGTCGCCGTCGAGGACGACAGGGCGATACAGGTGTTGGACCCCGAGACCTACGTGGCCAAGACCGTCTCGCGGCCGACGTATCTCGATACCGACGCCGACACCGTGGACGTGCTCAAGAGTCGGGCAGGGCTGTACGTGCTCCCGGCAGCCGAAAGCGACTAATCGCTCGCGGCGCTCGGGGAGATATGAATCGCCAGCAGTTCATCGCCATCCTGTTCGTCCTCCTGATGGTCGGTTCGTCGTTCGCCTACGCCATCACGTTCATCTGAACCGGCGGACGGCGCGGACGCCCGGCACGGTACTTTTTTGTTCCACCCCTCGAACGCGGGAGCATGCCGCTCGAAACCATCTCCGCGGGACCGTGGTCGCTACTGCCGGCGCTGCTTGCCATCTCGCTGGCGTGGTACGTCCGCGATGCCCTCGTCGGCCTGTTCGTCGGCATCGCCGGCGGCGCGGTCGTCTATGGGACTTTTCGTCCCGAAGCCGTCGGCGTTCCAGCAGGCTTCGATGGGGTCGCCCAGTCGGTGCTCGGGGGGGTTCTCGGTATCACGGTCATCCCCGACCTCGTCGCCACGTCGCCGCTGTTCGCCGACCCGTGGTACGTCAAGAACGTGTTGCTCGCGCTCTTCGCCATCGGCGGGCTGATGGGGCTGATGATTCGCGCCGGGGCGATTCGCGGCGTATTGGAGGCGCTCGCTAGTCGTGTGGATTCGCCCGCCGACGCCGAGAAGGCTTCCTTCCTCGCGGGCATCATCATCCACATCGACGACTACTTCAACTGCTTAGTGGTGGGGTCGATGATGCGTCCCCTCACTGATGAATACGACGTCTCGCGGGCGAAGCTCGCCTACTACGTCGATTCTGCTGGGAGTCCGGCCGCCCGGTTGGCCTTCTACTCGACGTGGGGCGTCGCGCTCGTGGGCTTCATCGGGGCCGGTCTCACCGCCGCCGCACGGCAGAACGTTCTCCCATCGGATATGTCGAACTACGTCACTCGGACGGGCGACGGCGTACAGGCGGCCACCGACGCGGTCTGGCCGCTGTTTTTCAACACCCTCGGGTTCGCCTTCTACTCGTGGACGGCGCTCGTCATCGCCGCGCTGGTCGCGTGGCAGATAGTGCCGAATATCTTCGAGATGGGTCGTGAGGAGTCGCGTGCCCGCGCGGGCGATGGCGTCATCGGTCCCGATGCCGACCCGCTCATCTCCGACGAGGTGGCGAACTACGAGATGTCCGAGGCCGCGACGCCGGACTGGCGCAATTTCGCCGTCCCCGTGCTCACCATCGTCGGCGTGGGCCTGATGGCGATGTTCTGGCGTGCCTCGCCGGTCGTGAACGCCCCGCAAACGACGACGCCGTTCTCGCTCCTCGGATACCAGTTCGTCCTCCCCGCAGGCGGGCCGTGGTCGTTCAACATCGGCGGGATTCGTCTCGGTCTCGCCGCGATGATGGGCCTCCTCGTCGGGTTCGTGCTCTTCCGGGCGCGCGGGGACATCCCGACGAACGCCGACGCGACCGACGCGATGGTCAACGGGTTCAAGGGCATCTTCCTCGCGGCCGCGATTTTGACGCTGGCCATCACCATCCAGAACACCGTCTCGACGCTCGGGATTTCGAACTTCGTCACCGACTGGTTCCAAGGTATTCCCGTGGGACTCATCCCGGTGCTCGTCTTCGTCGTGACGGCGTTCGTCAGTTTCTCCGATGGCAGTTCGTGGGCGACCTACGGCATCATGTTCCCCATCGTCATCCCCGTGGCGTTCACCACCGGCGCGAACCTCCCGCTCGTCCTCGGCGCGGTCCTGTCGGGCGGTATCTTCGGCGACCACTGCTCACCGATTTCCGATACCACAGTGTTGTCCTCCTCGACCAGCGGGTCGGACCACATGGTCCACGTCCGCACACAGATTCCCTACGCGCTCGTGACGGCGGCCATCGCCGGCACGCTCTTTCTCGTGCTCGGGTTCGTGGTTCCGGGCGATTTCTCGCTCATCCCGTACTGAGACCGTTCCGTTTCGTTCAGCTCAGTCCGTGCCCCAGACGTCCGCGAGCGGATGGTCGTCGGGGTCAGTCTGCCGCTCCCGCCGTTCCGGCCACCCCGAATCACCGCTGTCGCCGCTCGCTGCATCCGGGTCGAACGCCGGCAGATTTGGACCCTCCATCCGGTCGACCTGCGCGGCGAACCACTCGGGCATCGCGCTTCGGGAACGGTCGAACAGGTCGAGCAGGCTCGCGTCCGCGAGATACGTTCGTCCGTAGTCCTCGGGCGAGCGAACGACGCGGCCACAGGCCTGAATCACCGTCTTGAGCGCCGTGCGGTAGTACCAGCCCCACCGGTCCTCCTCCAGTCGACGAGCGACCCGCGAATCGCGCGTGTTTGGATACGGTGCTTTGCAGAGCACCTGCCAGCGTGCGAGGTCCCCGTCGAGGTCGAGCGCCTCCTCCATCTTCACCGAGACGAACAGTTCGGGGTCGTCGGTTGCGAGCCACGATGCCAACTGTGCGTCCCTGTCCTCGCGGTCGTGGGTCCTGATGCGCTCGCCGACGCCGAACTCGCGGAGACGGTCGGCGAGACCCTCCGCAATCGCATACGAGTGGGCGTGGACGATACCCTTCTCGTCGCCGTGTTTCGCCAACAGTTGGACGAGCAGCCGGGCGATTTTCGGGATGGTTTCCTCGCGCTGGTCGTAGGTCATCTTGCCCTGCGTCACGTCATAGAGCGGTCGGTTTTCGACCGGAAAGGTGTGGGAGATGTCGACCAGCGCCGTCGAGTTCGGGTCGAGACCCACACCGCGACAGAATCCCTCCTTGTCGAGAATCGTCGCCGACAGCAGCGCGAACTTGTTGCCCCGCTCCCAAACGGTATGTGTGAGATACCGCTCGGGGTTCAGCGGCTTGATTGTCACGGGACTGTCCGCACCCTCGCCATCGACGACCCACGTGCTCGCACTCCCCGGGTCTCGATAGTCCGAGACGAACCAGTTCAGGTTCGAGATGAGTTCCTGAAGCCGGTCGCGTTCGGTGACTTCGGCAATCGAGAGTTCCTCGGCACCCACGAGGGTGTCCTTTCGGCGCGTACAGACATCGACGAGCCGGTCGGCGAAGCGCGCGGCCGCCTCCACGCCGTCGATATCCGGCACTGAAACCTCCTCCCAGACGGGGACCGTCCGGGGCCGGAGGTCGATGGTCGCGTACATCTCGGCCCACTCGGCGAGTCCGTGCGCCTCGTCGACGACGACCATGTCGCGCCGGCCGAAGGCGTCGGAGCCGGCGGTCTGCATGAAGTACGCGAGCGTCATCGCCGCAATCGACCTGTTCGAGGCGATGGCACGGTCGGAGAAGTACGGGCAGCGGTGACGTATTTCACAGTCGAAGCCGGTCTCGCGCGCACACGGCGCGCGGTCGACGGGTGTATCGGTCTCGCCAGGGAGGAGACACGAGTAGTTGCGTTTTCCCCTAATTACCTGCAAATCCGAGAGGAGCGGGTCGGCGGCGACGTCGTCGAGCTGTGAGACTTGGGGCGTGGTGTAGTACGCACCGATAGCTTCCTGCGGGTCGGCCTCGCCTGCTCTGCGCGCACAGCCGGCGATGGCGCGGGCGAGCAGCGACTTCCCGGAGCCGGTCGGCGCACGCACGAGCACGACGTCGTTGCCGGCCGCGAACGCATCGCGTATCTTCCCGAGAGCCTGCTGCTGGGTGCCGCGATAGGAGGGTGCGGGGAACTCGGTTTCGAGCCGCGCGAGGTTCACAGGGAAGGCACCGCCGCCCAGTAGGTAAGTCCTCCGAGCGACGCACGCTCATGACTATCCACCATGAAGCGAAACGCTACGTCCGCTCGTCGAGGGTCGCAACGTCGCCCGCACGTGGGTCGTCGGGGAGTTCCTCGATACAGCCGTAACAGAGGAAATGCTCCGACCCGTCCGCGAGTTCGAGCGTGAGGCCGCCGCTCTCGTCGCCGCCGAACGTCCAGAGGTTGGCGACGCCGCCGGCGATTCGCACCGCGCGTCCACAACCGTCACACGGCTCGGTGGCCATGTCCACGAGCGGGTGCGAGCGCGGATAGCCCTTTCTCACCGTTGGGAGTCGTGAAGCGGAAATTCACAGCTGGAATCGTGCTGTGACGACCGCCAGCACAGCACGATTCCGGACAACAATGAGTGACCGCAACCGCCACGCGCGCCACCGCGACCGAGTTCGGAGAGGTGGGGAGGGTTTCGTGGTGCGTTCGCTACCGCCGAGCGTGAACTTATGGCCCGTCCGCTCCTCGCGTTCCCATGCGCGTTCTGGTCACCGGCGCGACGGGGTTCGTCGGGAGTCGGCTCGTGCCCGCACTCTTGGCAGCGGACCACGATGTGGTCGTGCTCACCCGCGACGCCGAGGGCTACGACGGGCCGGCCGAGGAGGTGCGGGAAGGTGACATCCTCGACCCCGGCAGCTTCGAGCACGCCCTCGAAGACATCGAAGCCGCCTACTACCTCATCCATTCGATGGGTTCGGGGACCGATTTCGCCGCGCGCGACCGCCGGGCCGCTCACAACTTCCAGCGCGCGGCGAGCGAGGTCGGCATCGAGCGGGTCGTCTATCTGGGCGGGCTGGGCGAGACGCGCGAGCAGCTCTCGAAACATCTCCAGTCACGTCGTGAGGTCGAGGCCATCCTCGAAACGGGTGACTTCGCCCTCACGACGCTTCGAGCGGCCATCATCGTCGGCGACGGCTCGTCGAGTTTCTCGATGGTCGAGCAGTTGGTCCACCGCCTGCCGGTGATGGTCACACCCACATGGGTACGCACCGAGTGTCAGCCAATCGCCATCGCTGACGTCGTGACCTACCTCGTTGGCGTGCTCGACGTGCCAGAGACCGCCGACGACACCTACGAAATCGGCGGCCCGGAGGTGCTCACCTACCAGCAACTGCTCCGGCGCACGGCGGCAGTTGCGGACCGGCCGCTCTATATCGTCCCGGTGCCGGTGCTCTCGCCGCAGCTCTCGACGTACTGGGTCAATCTCGTCACCGACGTTCCCAAATCGGTGGCTCGGCCGCTGATTCTCGGGCTGAAAAACCGCGTCGTCGTCACCGACGAGCGCATCGAGGAACTGCTTCCCTTCGAGCGCACCGACTTCGAGACGGCCGTCGAGCGCGCGCTCGGCAGGGCCTCCGAACCCGACCCCGAACGTACCGCGGCGCGCGTGCGGGCCGACTGATGGCGGGTCCCGAATTCGGCGAGACGTGGACCTACGAGAGCATCGTCGGCGCGCTCCCTGGCATCCAGGTTTCGACGACGTTCGCGCTCGCCATTCAACTGGGTATCTTCGAGGTGGGTGTGGTCGTCCTCGCGTGGTACTATGACCTCTGGAACGTCGCGCTCGCGGGGAGTGCGGCCGTCTTCGTCGCGGGTATCGGCTCCATCGAGATGGTTCGCGTCGCCCGGCGGATTCGTAGCGTCCCGATGCCACCGGCCTACCGCCGGCTGCTGTTCGGCTCGAACATGGAGGTCGTGCTGGCGGTACTCGCCTTCAGCGCAATGCTCACTTACCTGTTCGTGCCCAACCCCGCGACCGGGCGCGAACCGTTTCTCGACCGCCTGCTCGGTCCCAGTCCTCCCGTCCTGGTCGTCTACTTCCTCCTCTTGGTGCTCTGGGACGTCTGTTATCGCATCGGCACGGGATGGTGGGCGACCGTCACGGCGGTCTGGCGCTCCTATCGGTACTCGTTCGACGCCGAAACGGCGCGGACGCTCCTGCGGGCCGACGTCGAGACCATCGCGTTCGGGCTGCTCCAGCTCCTCCTTGTGCCGTTCGTGCTCGACTATCCGGTGTTGCTCGCGGTGCTGGTCGCCCACGTCACGGCGGTGGTCGTGGTGACTGGCGTCTCGATGTGGTTGCTGTGGCGAAACGGGGACGAGGGCGCGGGCGCTACCGCGATTTGATCTCGCGGAACTGCGCGAGGAGGTCCTCGGCGTCGGCATCCGCGACGTCGTACTCGACGGTTCCCTCGTAATCGGTGCGGTCGTCGTCGCTGCTCACATCGACCGCACTCGCTTTCTCCTCACGGCGCTGGTGTTCGGCCGCGTCATAGGCACCCATTGACATAGTGATACACTGTAGGGTTGTTCATTCACGACCATGAATGTATCGGTGGTTCGGATTCGCATGAATCGTCGTCAAGCGGCGCTATCGACACGGGTAAACGCACGGAGAACCCATTCATACCGTGGCTGGACCGCTTCGCTTCCGTCTGTCGCACGAGCACTGGGACCGTGCTCGTCTCCGCCGGGACCTCTACGAGCCGCTCGATGCGACAATCGGC
This sequence comes from Halococcus sp. AFM35, assembly GCF_051195015.1. Lineage (NCBI taxonomy): Archaea > Methanobacteriati > Methanobacteriota > Halobacteria > Halobacteriales > Halococcaceae > Halococcus > Halococcus sp. AFM35. The sequence continues at coordinate 42,282 of NZ_JBNTJU010000009.1, read as the reverse complement.
GCGGAACTCACCACCCCGTGGTTCAAACCGCCGGGTGACTACGCCGCTCGACGGCTCGAAATGGACAACGGCGACCGCGCATTCTTCCTCTGGAACGACGACGCCTACTGGCTCGGCAACACCGAGACCCCGGAAGCGCTCTGGCGCACCGACAAATACAGTTTCGGGGAGGTCCCCTATCCGGTGGCACGCTGGGCACAGCGCGAACTGCTCGCCGAGCTCGAACTACGGGACCCATGGCTCGCCCAGTACGAGCATCTCGCGTGGTTTTTCCTTCCGGTGCTCTTCTCGAAGGACGGCCGCGGGAGTTCGCGGGCCTTCTTTGCCGACCACGCCGCCGGCTTTCCCGACGCCGACCGCGACGACGCGCTCGCCTTCTACGAGCGATTTCTCTCGACGGGGGTCTTCGACAACTATCGCTACACGATGGCCGCGAAACTCGGCACCAGCGAGCACGTCGATAGCACCCGCATGAGCGCGACGATGAGCGAGTTCAACGCCGCGAAGGTGCTCGCCGACGCGGGCTATGCCCTCCGTCCGGAAATCGCAATGGACTCGGGCTACGCGCTCGATTTCCGGGTCGAGAAGGGCGGCAAGGGCGCGCTCGTCGAGGTCACGCGACCGGGCCGCCCGACCGGTCGAGCAGCCGACACGCCGACGGCGGCCGTCCGGGAGACGGCGCTTGCGAAAACCGACGGTCAGCTCGCCGCCCATCCCGATACTGTGCTGTTCGTCGACTGCACCTCCTTCTACGACGACGAATGGGCCGCCCTCCGGGGAGAAAAGCCGGGCGTCGGCCATCGTCCGGCGGTCGTCTTCCGCGTGCGGCCGGACGGCTCCGTCGCGGGCTATTGCGACGGCGGGGTGCCGCTCGACCTCGCTGCGGCCGGAATCAATTGAGGAGTGCGCTCAGAGCGAGACCGGCTCGTGGCCGTCGACGCCGAGGGCGGTCGGGTCACGGTCGGAGTAGTGCTTGCGACCGATTGCCGCATCGCTGACCGCGCTGTAGGTCGTGAGCCGTGCCTCCTCGGCCGTCTCGAAGGTCGTCGACTCCACCCGGCCGAGTGCGTCGCCGAAGGTTTCCGAGCCGTTCGGCAGCGCGAGTTCGAGGTCGCCGTGGGCGTCGATGAGTTCGTCGGCGGTCACGGGATAGCTGTGTGCGTCGAGCCGTTCGTCGATGTCGGTCATGAACTGCATGGTCGATGGGGACAGTCGAACCATCATAAACATTGTCTGGGGTTTCTGCCCCCGACCTAGTAGTTCATTTAGGGACACGAATCGCCCAGAACGGACTTATTCACGGCCCGTTTGTGACGAACAATGCCCGTTGCCGACCTCCACGTCCACACGACGAACTCCGATGGGACGATGAAACTCGACGAGGTCCCCGAAGCAGCCCGTGCGGCCGACGTCGACGTGGTCGCCGTCACCGACCACGAGCGCCTCCATCCCGACCTCGATACGCCAACCGACGAACTCGACGGAACGACGGCGATTCACGGCATCGAACTCCGTGTCGAGACCGAGCGCGGGCAGGTCGACCTGTTGGGCTATGGCGTGGAACCGACGGCCGAACTTCGTCGAGAACTCGACCGACTCCAGGAAGACCGCATCGAACGCGGGCGAGCCATCATCGGCTGCGTCGAGGAGCGCCTCGACTGCGACCTCGCGCTCGAACCCGCCGAGGGTATCGGTCGCCCGCACATCGCCCGCGCCATCGACGAAAGCGGTGCCGACTACGACTATCAGGGCGCGTTTGCGGAGGTCATCGGTAGCGACTGCCCGTGTTTCGTCGCCCGCGACCTTCCGCCCTTCGAGCGCGGGGCCGCCCTGCTCGCCGAGTCGTGTGGCGTGGTCTCGCTCGCCCATCCGCTTCGCTACGGCGACCCCGAGAGTGCGCTGGCGCTCACGAAATCGACCTACGTCGATGCCGTCGAGCGCTACTACGACTACGGCCGGCCGGTCGACGTCACGCCGGTCGAACACACGGTCGAGCAGTATGGATTGCTCACAACCGGCGGCAGCGACGCCCACGACGACACCCTCGGGCGTGCCGGACTCGACGGGGACGAATACCGGGCGTTCGACGAGCGACTGTCGGCGTCCACGAGGAGCGTCCACCGGACGTGAGCCGCCGCGGAAAGAAAACCTCGCCGACAGGATAGCGGAGGGTTCAATGTCCACCGCCCCCAAACACGGGTGATGCAGTGTCACTACTGCGACCGTGAGGCCGCCGTCGCCGTCGAAAAGGACGCCCTGAAGGTCGGCCTCTGCCGTGACCACCTCCGCGAGCGACTGAGCGAACTCGCCGACGACGACGCCCTCGCCGGCCTGCAGGACGAACTCGACATCGACCGCTCGGAGTTCTGAATCACGAGGAGTCCGGTTTCCGCACCGCGAACAGCATGGCGTGGGCGACGTCGATGTCCTCGGGGTCGGTGACCCCGTCGTCGACGCGTCCACGCGCCCGGAAGGCATAGATTCCGGGACCGACGTCGCCGAGACGGAGCAGCCCGTCGTCGGCGCTCTCGTCGGGGTTTTCCCCGCCGATGCCGACCGTCCACGTGTAGGACTTCCCCGAGCGGAGCGCGACCGGGTTTGCCTCGTCGGCGCTCGACCCGCTCGTGGGTGCGACGAGCCGCCACCCCTCCTCGGTGAGACGGGTCACGAGCCCGTCCGAGGTCACGTAGAAGGCGGAGCCGGAGCCGACCCGCTTGATGGTGAACTCGATGAGGTCCGGCGGCGGGTGCGCCTCGCGTTTCGAGGCCGTGTAGTTGATCGCCTTCGGCCCGTCGTCGTCCTCGCGGTAGCAGATCGTGCGTGTCACCGCGTCGAAATCGAAGCTCTGGAACTTCGGGCAGTCGTACTGGCCGAGTGGTTTGGTCGGTGTGACGGGTTTGGGCGACTCGTCGCCGTCGAGACCGAGCGTCGAGCGCACGCCGCCGAGACACCCACTCATACCGACGGCCGCGAGCGTGACGAGCGCTTCCCGGCGTCGCATACCGTCCCTGTGACGACCGAACAGATAACCCCTCGGCCGGGCATACGCGGGTCGGTATACGGGCCGAGGGATTATCAGGCGGGGAGTCGTCCGCCCGCTCGATGCTCATCGACGAAACCGACGCCGAGTGGCAGACGATTGGACCCGACGACACCGGCTTCCGGCGCAAACAGCTCGGAGCGGCCGCCGACGGCGAGGCCATCGGCTGTAGCCTCTACGAACTGCCGGCCGGCGAGGGGGCATGGCCGTATCACTACCACACCGGGAACGAGGAGGCGCTGTACGTGCTCGCTGGCACTGGTACGCTTCGTCTCGACGGCGAGGACCACGACCTCGCCCCCGGTTCGTACGCCGCCTTCCCCACGGGCGAAGAGAGCGCCCACCGCGTCGTCAACGACGGCGACGAGGTCCTTCGGTATCTCGTAGTATCGACGATGGACGAACCGGACGTGGTGGGCTATCCCGACGCGGACGCACTCGGCGTCTACGCCGGCACGCCGCCCGGCGGCGACGAGGACGAGCGCGTTCTCTCGGGCTTTTTCCGCGAGGACGACCGACTGGATTTCTGGAATGACGTCGCTGGCGAGGAATGACCTGCATTCGACGGCACAACGGATAGGGTCTCGCCGCACCTCTCGACACTTGCTATGACGAACAACGACATCGACGCCGGCATGGACGTCTACGACAGACACGGCGAGGAGGTCGGCACCGTCGCCACCGTCGAGGACGACACGGCGTACGTCGACCTCGACCCCGGTCTCACCGACGAGGTGAGATCGAGTCTGGGCTTCGGCGACACCGACGAGGATACCTACGCACTGCGCGACGAGATGGTCGACACAGTTGCTAGCGACGGCGTCCACCTCCAGGGCACGCACTGAATATCGACGGAATTTTCGCGCGCGGGTCCGAGAGGCAGCCATGACCGAACAGCCTCGACTCGTCTACGACGACGACTGCGGGTTCTGCACGTGGTGTGCGGACTGGGCCGTCAGAAACGGTGGTTTCGAGCCAGTGGGATTCTCGGAACTCACGCCCGACGAGCAGCGCCGCCTCCCCGACGACTACGAGGAGTGTGTCCATCTCCTGGTCGACGACGCGGTGTACTCGTGTGGCAAGGCCACCGAGGAAGTCCTCCGGCGAACGGGGACGCTTCCCGACGAACCGTTCGGCTTCCTGAACGGGTTCGCCGACTACGAGCGCTTTCGGGAAGATGCCTACCGGTTCGTCGCCGACCGCCGCGACCGGTTGGGGAGCGTGGTGAGCGCCGACCCGCCGGTGCGGCGCTGACGGCGAACACCGCGGGACGGCCTGGGTGTCGCGGCGGTGTCGGTATCGAGAACGACACGTCTGGACACGAACTGCGAAAGATAGTCGGAGCTTACAGTTCAGCCCTATTCGAACGCCGAGAACCCGGTCAAATCCTGTCCGAGAATCAGCGAGTGGATGTCGTGGGTTCCCTCGTAGGTGTAGACCGTCTCCATGTTGGCCATGTGGCGCATCGGCGAGTAATCGGTCGTGATGCCGTTGCCGCCGAGCATCTCGCGGGCGACCTTCGACTGTTCGCGCGCCATGCTGACGTTGTTGTATTTGGCCATCGAGACCTGCTGTGGACGCATCTCCCCGCGTTCTTTGAGGTCGGCCAGCCGGTGGGAGAGCAGCTGTGCGGTCGTGATTTCGGTGGCCATCTCGGCGAGTTTGCCCTGCTGGAGCTGGAAGCTCGCGATGGGTTTGTCGAACTGCTCGCGGTCGGTGGCGTACTCGCGGGCGGTCTCGAAACAGTCCCGGGCCGCACCGACCGCCCCCCACGTGATGCCGTACCGAGCCTGTGTGAGACAGGAGAGGGGGCCCTTCATCCCGGAGACGCCCGGCAGGACGTTCTCCTCGGGCACGCTGACGTTCGAGAGGCCGATTTCGCCGGTCACGGAGGCGCGCATCGAGAGTTTCTCGTCGATCTCGTTCGTGCTCACGCCATCCCTGTCGGTCTCGACGAGAAAGCCCCTCACAGGAGAGTCTTCGGCCGACGTGTCGCGCGCCCAGACCACGGCGACATCCGCAATCGGGGAATTGGTAATCCACGTCTTCGACCCCGAGAGGACGTACTCGTCGCCGTCCTTCTCCGCGCGAGTCTCCATCCCGGAGGGGTTCGAGCCGTGTTCGGGTTCAGTGAGGCCGAAACAGCCCACTTTCTCGCCGCTTGCGAGGTCGGCGAGCCACTCCTCCTTCTGTTCGTCGGAGCCGAAGGCGTGGATAGGGTACATCACCAGCGCGCCCTGCACGCTCGCCATCGAGCGAATCCCCGAATCGCCCGCTTCGAGTTCCTGCATCAGGAGTCCGTAGGCGGTTTCTGAAACCCCCGGAAGGCCGTATCCATCGAGGTTCGGCGCGTAGAACCCCAACTCGCCCATCTCGGTGATGAGCTCGTCGGGGAAGGTACCGTTCTCGAAGTGCTCGCCGATGTCGGGGTTGACCTGTTCGTCAACGAACTCGCGGGCCGTGTCACGGATCATCCGCTCCTCTTGGTCGAGGTCGCCTTCCAGCCCCACGTAATCGAGCATACCGGACCTACACGGCAGACCCTGATAAACCTCCCCGTATGCTGCGCGCAACCGTTTTGCCCGTCTCCACCGATGGACACGGACGAATGACGCTCTACCCCACCGAACAGTGGCTAGAGGTGTACAAAGACCATCTCAACGACAGCGACGACCTCGACGAGGCCGGCGCGGGCTGGGGCGTCGACTTCGACGGCGACATGTATTTCGTCATCACCAACGTGCCGCTTTCTACGACCACGCTCGGCGACCTGCCCGACGAGGCGATGGAAGGGCTTCCCGACCAGCTGCGCGACCAGCTCGCGGACATCCCGCTCGATACGGCGAACGACCTCATCGACGAGGACGTCAGAGAACAGATGCCCGAGCAGAGTCGGGACTTGCTCCGACAGGTCGACGAGGACATCAACGACGGCACCATCTACGCGTTCATCGGGTTGTACGATGGTGGGTGTGAGGAGGTCGCGGTCGTCGAGGACCCGGACGAGCGCGACGTCGGGTTCAGGCTTCGTGGGACCCACGAGACGTGGGGCGGTCTCGTCCGGGGCGACGTCGAACCCATCCCGGCGGTGATGAGCGGCGACCTCGAAGTCGAGGGCGACATGCAGAAAGTCCTTCAATACTCGGGCGCGACGGAACTGCTCGGCGACATCGCCGCGGAAGTCGAAACAACCCACCTGTTCTGAGACAATGAGGACCGAAACGACCGACGACACCGCAGCACGCATCGAGCGTGTGCTCGACAAACCCGACGACGAACTCGCGGCGGAGCTACCGGGACTCCTCGATGACATCGAAGGTCGAACCGAGCAGCTCCTCCTCGACAATCCCGCATTGTTCGCCCGCGTCACCCAGCGGATGGATGCGGTCGATATCGCCGGGTTCGCAACCGAATGGCCCGAAACCGTCGAGCAGTTTCAGGGAATGCTCTGGACCGGCATGGAGCTGCTCGTCCAAGCCAGTTCCGATGTCCAAGCGTCGATTGCCGAGGACATCAGTGTGAATTTCGCGGCGACCGACGCGCCGATGACCGGCCACCTCCGTGTCGTCGAGAGCGAGGAAACCGTTCACGGAGGCACCGACCTGCTCGACGACCCCGACCTCACGATTACTGGCCCGGCCGACGAACTCGTCGCGCTCATCACGGGGAACGCGGACCCGATTCAGGGGTTCATGCAGCAAGACTACGACATAGACGGCGACATCCAGAAGGGGACCCGCCTCGCCGCGACGATGAACGAACTCACGAAACTGCTTCCCGGGTAGTGCGCCGATAGGCTACGCGATTCGTTCCGCCATCTGCTCGTCGCGCACGTCACGGACCTGCTCGGTGAAGTTCTCGAACAGCGTCTTCGCCTCGCAGGCTTTCGCGTAGTTTTCTTCGGTGATGCCATCGAGAACAGTTTGAATGCGCTCGTCGGGGAGGTCCTTGCCCCGTGTCACGCTTTCGGCCGTGTCCATGTCGTATTCGGGATGGAACTGTACGCCGAAGGCGTTGCCGACGCGGAAGCCGTGGATGCCGTAGTCGTTTTCGGCGGTTCGCTCCGCGCCCGGGGGGAGTTCGGTCACGGTGTCGGAGTGGGTCGTGAAGACCGTCACCGTATCGTCGAGGAGGAGTCCGTCGCCCTCGACCTCGCGGTAGCCGATTTCGTACTCACCCATGTCCTCGACTATGCCACCGAGCGCTTCGGCGAGCAGCTGGTGGCCGAAACAGATTCCAAGGACGGGCATATCGCGCTCCGCGGCCGCGCTGACCCACTCCTCCAGTGAACGTATCCACGGCTCGTCCCAGTAAACGGAGGCACGCGAACCGGTGACGACCGCGGCGTCGAAGGCGAACGTGTCGGGTACGTCCTGCTGAACGTCGAACTCGACGAGGTCGGCGTCGAGTTCCCGGCGGAAGTTTCGCGGTGTGGAGGGTGCTTGTGAGGCGTTGAGGAGTGCAATCCGAGGCCGACGCATCTAGTTGTCCGTGGTTATCACTCCTGCCTATTGTACGTTGTGTTCCTCGCAGGGTATTTCCCGTTGTCCACTCGATACCATCGACGAGCCAGTGTTCGTCGTCTCGGAACGTCGCGCATGATTCGGCAGTACCGCGAACTCTGCAACCGCGAAAGCGTGTCCGTGACGCTGCGGTCGTCTTCCGATTGCAGCCGTCGTGGTCCGAAAATCACCACGATTCCAGCCGGTCGGTCGTAGCTTGCGGCCACTCCATCGAGACGTTCCGGGAACGTTGCATTTCGGTACCACTCAGCAGCGTCCGCACGTCGTCTTCGAGCCGGTCGGCGTATTCGAGCCGTATTCGTCGCGCCTCGGGAACGGAGATGCTGGAGCGGCGTTCGATCTCCGCCGCAATCGGTCGATACTCCCGTGGGTCGATGGACATCCGTTCGAGATACGTCCACACCGCCGGCGAGTCGAGACCGTGTTCGATTGCCGCCGCCGTGAGTTCCGTGAGCTCCTCGAAGGCCGGAACACGAATGTGTCGAGGCCCGACACCCGGGTCGCCGATTTCGACCGGCTTGACCGCGGTCTGGGCGACGAGCCGCGAGATATCAGTCGTCAGTTTGACGATCTGTGAGGGGAGGGCCGTGTCCGGTGCTCGCCACTCGACGGTCGGGAAGTCCCGTCGCACTCGAATCGGTGCCATGATGACGTCTTCGGGCCGGAAGTGAGCCTCGAACTCCCGCTCGGTGACGCCGCGGTCGAGCGCGAGCACACGGAACGCCTCGTAGGACGCAGCGAGTCGCTCGTTCCACGCCGCGACGTCCGTCATGTACTCCCAGAGGTCCCGAAAGCGGACGAACTCCTCGCCACACAGCGACCGATAGGCGTGCGGGCGCGAAGCGGACATGAGTCCCTCGCCAGCGTAATACGGCGACGAACTCACGAGCGCGAGCGCGGGGTCGAGCGCAGTGAGGAGGTTCACCTGTCGCGCGACGTTGCCGGCGTCGAAGTGGACGTGTGTCCCCGCACACTGCATGGCGGGTTTCAGTCCCACCCCATAGATCCGTTCGAGGAGTCGCCCGCGTTCACTCACGACCGGCGAGGAGCTATCGGCGAGGGGCGTCCCGAGCGGGACGAGTCGCAACCCCTCCGCGTCGGCCGCAGCGAGCACCGTCCGGAGCGTCGACTGCAACGTGTGGCGGAGTTCGAACTCGCTCGCCACCGGCGGCGTCTTGACTTCGATCATCGCGGCGACGAACTCGGGTTCGACGCACTCGTGGGCGGTGACTAGCTCACGCCCGTCGCAGAGCGCGCCCGTTTCATCGACTACCCAGTACTCAGTTTCGACTCCTATCTTCATGATAACTCACCTCCAACCCCCGCAAATCAGGGCTGTACACGACTGAGGCGGTGAACCCGTTTATACTTGTCTATTTTATGAAAGAATTTCTACACTATCTGCGGTTCAGTCGGAGACCTGTTCGAGCCACTCCTCGGCGCGGCTCTCGGGAATCTCGGCGGCGTCGACCACGGTCTCGATGTCCGCAGCGGCGAGGTCGTCGGTCGTCTCGATGCCCGCCTCGCGCAGGCGGTCGGCGTAGGTCGGGCCGATGCCTTCGATGCTCTCGATATCGTCGCTGCCGTCACGGGATTCCTCGCCCGTGCTTTCCTCGGTGTCCTCGGTAGTGCTGGTCGGTTCCTGCGTGTCGACCGCTTCATCCACTTCGTCGCTCGCCTCGTCGATTTCGATGTCCGTGGCGTCCAGTTGTGAGCGCTCCTCGAACCACTCACAGACCTCGGGCCAGACGTCCGCATGGGAACTCCCCGAGACCGAGAGACCGATATGCCCGGTGGAGTATTCGATGACATCGGTGTCCTCGCTGCCGATGACCTCGTTGAATGGTTTGCTCGTCTCGGAGGGTATCAGGTGGTCGTATTCCCCTGTGATCTGGAGCACCGGCATGTCGATGTTCGAGATATCGACGTGCTCGTCGCCGAGATACAGCTCGTTGTTGTAGAGCTTGTTGTCCTGATAGATGTCCGTGACGAACTGGGCGAACGTGTCGCCGGCGACGTCGATGCCCTCCGAGAGCCAGCGCTCCATCCGCCCGAAGTTCTCGATGAAGTCGTCGTTTTCGAGGTTGTCGTAGAGGCGGACGTACTTCGAGACGTAGTTCGAGACGGGGTCCATCAGCGCGAAGCCCACGTCGAGCATCTCGGCGGGCGCGTTTCCATAGGTTTCGGTGAGGTCCTCCGGCGAGAAGTACTCGTCATCACCCCAGAGTTCGAGCACGCCCCCAGTATCGTCGAAGCAGAGACCGGCGGCCATCAGCCCCAGATTCCGGACTTTTTCGGGGTGGAGCGCGGCGTACATCGCCGACATCGTGCCGCCCATGCAGTAGCCCAGCACGTTGATGGAATCCTGTCCCGAGCGCTCGCGCACCTCGTCGACACAGTTGTCGATGTAGCGGTTCACGTAGTCATCGAGCGTGAGATGTTGGTCCAATCTGGAGGGTTCGTTCCAGTCGATCATGTAGACGTCGAAGCCCGCTTCGAGCAGCCGCCGGACGACCGAGCGGTCGGGCTGGAGGTCCAGAATGAACGGCTTGTTGATGAGCGCGTAGATGATGAGAATCGGCACGTCGTGCTGTTCGTCGGTCTGGGGTTCGTAATGCAGCAGTTCGAGCTTGTTTTCGGTGTATACCACGTCGCTCGGCGTCGCCCCCACCTCGACGGAGGCCATCTGGGCGAGCTGTTCGGGAGCGATTTCGGTCTTCTCGATGGCGTCGGCAGCCGCCTCGAAGCTCTGGCGCTGGGCGTCGAGGTTCATCGCGAACGGGTTGAACGGCTGTGCGTCGCGTTCGCTCATTATTCCTCCAGGAGGCGGTCGAGTTTCTTCGCAACCTCGTGCTGGCGGCGTTCGAGTTCGATGAGCCGCTCGGCCACCTCGTCGACGTCGTCGCGGGTGGCGAAGCCCAGACTTTCGAGGGTGTCCTGACTCATGTCGTCGATCTCCTGCTGGAGGTCCATCATGTCGCCGACCATCTCACCCGTGCCGGCGGCGAAGGCCGTGGTCCCCATCACTTCCGAGAACGCCTCGTTGGCGCTCTGGAGCCAGATGTCACGGAACTCGGTCATGTCGACGTCCTCGCCCTCGGCGGCGTCGGCGATGCGCGAGGACATCTGTTCGGCGGCCTCGACCCAGACCTCGTAGGCGCGGCCGTAGCCCGCCATGCCGTCTTCCATGGTGTCGCCATCGGGCGTCGAGTCCTCGAAGGCACCCATCCACGACTCCATGAACGCCGCTTGGGCCTCCATGTTCTGCTCGAACGATTTGGCCACCGCGTCGTTCATGTCGTTCATCATCGTCGCCCAGTGCTCCTGTATCTCCTCGGGGTCGGTGTTGCTCATACTGCTCATAAGTGTGTGGGTGTGAAAAGTGTGTGTCCGTTAGGCCGAGACCTGCGTCTCGAACTCCTCGGCTTGGGATTCGAGCTGGCTCTGGAACTGCTCGACCTGTTCTTGGAGCTGCTGTTGGAACTCCGTCGCTTGCTCCAACTGCTGTTCGGACTGGGCTTCGAACTGTTCTTGGATATCGGCCATGCGCTCCATCTGTTCGTCGAGTTGGCTTTCGAAGCTCTCGGCGAGCTCCTCGTTTTGGCTTGCTGCCTGCTCGACCATCTCAACCATCTGCTCTTGGACCTGCTCGTGGGCCTCGAACAGCTCGTCGAAGCTTTCCGCGAGCGTCTCCGTGTAGTCGTCGGCGAACTCTTCATGACTGTCGAGACCCTGCTCGAAGGCACTCGTGAGCTGGTCGAAGCTCTCGGCGTGGACGTCCTTCAGCTGGGCGAATCCTTCCTCGGCCGGCTCGCGGAACTGCCGGACGCTCGCGCCGGCCGGCGTGGCGGTCTCCATCGCATCGAAGTAGCTCTGGGTCGCGTTTTCGGCGGTCTCGACGCCCTGGCGCTGGAGGTTCTGTTGGCTCTCGATGCCCGAGAGCATCATCTTCCCGGCGTTTTGCTGGAAGTCGATGCCCTGCTCGATGGCCTGCTGGCTCTGTTCCAACACTGTGCGCTGCATTTCGAACGTCGCTTCGATTGGGGTTGTGTACTGACTCATGATTGGTCTCTGTTGCGTTTGACCGGGACGACGACCGTCTGGACGATGTCGCCTTCCTCGATGTCGAGCGCCTCGCGTTCGGCGTCGGGAATCGAGATGCGTCCGCCGCTCTGGACGCGCGTCTTGAAGGTCGCCGTCCCCATACTGGAGGCGGCGATTCCCGGGAGGCTGCTCGGTCCCGACTGTCCGGCGTTCATCATCTGTTTCGCGAACTCCGTCTGTTGCTCGACGGCCTGCTCGCTGGCCTCTTGGAACTGCTTTGCCCACAGCGCCGGCGGCCACGTCGCGTCGTCTTCGTCGGTCATCGCTCACCCCCACCTACACCCTCAGAGCGGATAAGGATTGCGCTCGTTACCATCAATAACCATTCGATGGTATAGCGAGTGCAGAGATGGTGGGTTGTGGTTCGCGGTCGCTGCCGAAGATGTGCCGAAATCGTCGGATGAGTACCCAGAGATGGGGAAAAACGCCTGCATGGGAGTCGAAATCATTTATATACGTCGGTCCCGTACACGGGGTAGCCCATGAGCTCCGAATCGAAGCCCTCCACGCTGACCGATGCGTGGGTTCGCAACTCCACGTACTTCCTCGACAGCGTCCTCGCGGCCAACCGCGCCACGCTCGCCGCACTCGGCGTCGACACCGACGAGGAGGTCATCGCCGGCGAGGAGCGCCCGGAGTGGACCGTCGAACTCACCGAGGACCGCCGCGATGCGCTCTCGGTCGGCGACAGGGTCGAGTTCTCGAAACGCCTCACCGACGACGATGTCCGGTCGTTCGCCGACGCCAGCGGCGACACGAACCCGCTCCATCTCGACGAGGAGTATGCAGAAGGAACGATGTTCGGCGAGCGCATCGCCCACGGCACGCTCGTCTCGGGCCTCATCAGCGCCGCGCTCGCGCGCCTGCCCGGTCTCGTCATCTACCTCTCACAGGACGTCGAGTTCCACAACCCAGTAAGCATTGGCGACCGCGTGACCGCCGAGTGCGAAATCGTCGAGGACCTCGGCGAGAACCGCTATCGGCTCCGCACCACGATCAAAAACGGCGAGGAGACGGCCATCGACGGCGAGGCGGTCGTCATGCTCGACGAGCCTTAGAGAAAGTCGCCCACGAGACGATTGAATTTTTCAGGGTGCTCCCGCGGCGGCCAGTGGCCACACCGCTCGAACGGTTCGAACTCGCCGTTCGGGATTCGCTCTGCGGCCCGCTCTGACCACGCGATGGGAAAGATGGGGTCCTCGCGGCCGTGAATCAACAGCGTCGGGGCTTCGAGTTCGTCGAGGCGGTCGAGATAGCACGTCTGCAATCCACACGCACGAAACTCGTCGCGCTGCCATGTGCCGAGCGCGCGCGCCGCCGTCGGCCCGACCGCGCGCTGCACGTCGGCGACGAATCCCGACGAGGAGTTCACCGTGAGGCCGGCGAGGCTGCCCGCGACCAGTGCCGGATTCAGCAATCCAGCACCCAGCCAGCTGTCGAATCCCGGCGTGTTGAGCAGCGCCGCCCCGCCGGGCCGCCACGGCGCGTCGCGGCCCAAACCATAACTATCGACGAGCACGAGGCGCTCGATTCGCTCCCCATCGTCAAGCGCGTGCCCGAGCGCGACGGCCCCGCCCATCGAGATGCCGACGAGGCTCGCCCGCTCGATGGCGAGCGCGTCGAACAGGCCATCGAGAACAGCCATGTACGAGTCCATCGTGTACTCGTCGGCTCCGTCGCTCTCGCCGTGGCCCGGAAAGTCCGGCGCGATGACTCGATGGTTTTCGGCGAGATGGGGAAGGGTATGTTTCCACGAGACGCTCGCCGCATCGAGTCCGATGCCGTGGAGCAGGATTACGGGGTCGCCCTCGCCCGCAGTCAGGTAGCGGATGCCGACCGACTCGGAACCGGCTTCGACCGTGACTCGTTTCGACTCGACGCCCGCTAGCCCCTCGTTCATACCCTCCACTCGGGGAGCACGCGGATGAGCGTTCGCAAACACCGAGCGACGGTGGGAACTCACGTCGTGATTGGCGCGAAAACGAGACACGCTGACTCCCGAATCGACGATACCGACCGCCTGCTCATCGACACCGAGGAAACTCGTGTGACTATCGACCCCCGGTAGGCTGCTCTCGCTTGCACCCCTTCGACTACAAAAAGAATCGGCGTTGCTTACACCCTGTAAACAGGGGAGTACCTGCTGACTCGGTTCCATCCGGAACCCATCCTAAATGTGAAATAAATATCAACCGTTAGCATTTTTCTTTAATCGTTCTTTCACAACGAGAGACTTGTCATTGAGTTCCCGATATATGTCTTCCTCCCCGATATATGGCTCAGATTTGTTAATAAAATAGTCCATCTTTTCGATCTGATTCTTTTGCAGTTCTTCCGAGTCTCCCAAGCCGTAGTAATCACTATTATCTAGGATATCCGCAGCTTTAACAGCCACCGCACTTCTCCCCATTTCGAAGCATCTTTTATAAATATCGTAGTGTCGTTCGAGATAGTCGTCGATATTCTCGTCAAAACTAGTGGATTCAACAATATTTATAACTTCTTTCCCGAACTTCGAACAGATTTCATCGGAGGTGACATCTGTATCCTCTAGTAGGTCGTGGAGAAGGCCAGAGATGACGATACGCTTTTCGTAATCTCTGTTGTAAAGATTCATTCCCACTCTTGTACTGTGGAGGATCACCGGTTTCGGATTGTCTCCCGAGGATTCGAACGAATGCACCAGATATTGAATAGCCCGTTCGATCTCTTCATCTTCCTCTATATTCCTCATCTCTATGATTAGAGAGCGGATGCGTTCTTAAGTTCGTTTTGACACGAACAACCTGAGATGTCGTTGCTAATCAGCCCACCTTGGGGCTGGTAGGACGAGAACGAACCACCCCCACGACCCGCAACGATCATTTCTCGACGTCGAGCAACGCGACCCGTTCGCAGACGAGCGCCGCGAGACCCGCGTCCGTCGCCGCCAGTTCCCGCTCCTCAACGTCGAAAAACGCCCGAACGCGCTCTTCGTCGAGCGAATCGAGCGTGTCTTCGGCGTCGAGCAGGTTTTCGATCTCCCTCGCCGTTGCCCGCTCTGCGCCCCCGTTCTCGGCAGCGACGAGCACGACGACCGGTTGTTCGCCCTCGCTCACGCCGAGTTCGAGCGCCTGCTCGATTTGCCGGCGGCCGGCGGCGTACAGCAGGATTTCGACCGCGCGCTCGCGCGCGACCGCCTCGTCGCGTTCGCGTGCCCGGTCGGCGAGTGCGAGTGCCCGCTCCAGATGGGTGCGCGAGACGATATAGCGCGCGTCGAAGGCCTGCACCGTACAGCCGTGCTCGTCGCCAATCGCCCCGAGTCGGTCGACGAACTCCTCGATATTCTCGACCGTCGCCTCCCCTTCGACGAGTTCCATCAAGGGACCTCCTGAATCTCGGATTCGGCCATCAGAACTCACCGAGATTCGACTGGTCGTCCCCGTCCGTTTCGTCACCGACGACCGCAACCGACCCCGCCGGCTCGACAGCCGCCATCGATGGGTCGCTCCGCCCGACGTTTTCGAGAACGTTCTCGGCGGTCTTCGTCCGCCCGCGGAGCGCACCCAACACCACGGATTTGTCGGCGTTGCGGAGGTCCGCGCGCGTCTCGATGTCGTTCTCGAACAGTCGGCGGGCGCGCTTACGGCCCACGCCGCGTACGCCCGCGAGGTCGATGAGTTCCGGGCGAATCCCGTGGGCCACACGAGTACGGGCCTCCCTGACGGCGGGTGCCCACTCCAAGCCGAGTTCGCCGGCGAGGCGCTCGGCGGCCGACAGCAGCCACTCGGCGGTGTCGACCTTCCCCCGCAGGTCGCCCGGACCGATGCCGTAGCGGTCGGTAATCGTGCTTTCGTCCAACTCGCTGGCCCAGTCGTCGAGCATGCTGGCGGTCTTGAGCGCCGAGAGCCAGTCCTCGAAGCGCTCCTCGAACTCGCTCGGGACGCTCCCCAAAAGCTCGCTCTCGCGTTCGTGGGCGAGCATGGTGTACTCCTCGCGGTCGCCCGAGCGCAAGTAGAGTTCGTACATGTCCGGCGTGCGACTCACGAGGTGAAAGAGTCCGAGCGCGCTCGGGCGGTCGTCGGCGCTTTCGAGACCGTCGACGATTTCGGCGGCGCTCATCGGGTCGAGATAGAGTCTCGAGACCGTGTGGCCGAGCGACGTGGCTTCGAGGTCGTCGCCATCGCGTTCGAGGAAGTCGTTGGCGACGAGATAGTCGAGCATCGAATCCATGACCCGTTCGAGACGCCCCCCTTCGGTGGTCTGGGTCGCATAGAGGGTTCGGTCGAGGAATTCGAGTAATCCCGACCGCGAGCCGGCGAACCCGGAGGCCACGGTCGCAAGCAGATGCGTGCGGAGGGCGGGTTCGGCGGCGAGTTTCGAGCGCACGGGTTCGGGGTCGGTCCAGATATACCTATCGAACAGTTCGTCGAGTTCGTCGTGGCTCTTCGCAAGAAGGAGCGACTCCCCGTATGGGTCGAGTCCCGGCCGGCCGGCACGCCCGCACATCTGGTGGACTTCGAGCGTCGAGAGCGGTTTCATGCCGCCGGCCTCGCCCGAATACCGCCGCCAATCGCGGACGACGACGCGACGACTCGGCGTGTTGACGCCGGCCGCGAGCGTCGGCGTCGCCGAGACCACCTTCAGCAGGCGCTCGCGGAAGGCCTCCTCGACCAGTTCGCGGTGGTCGCTCGCCAGGCCCGCGTGGTGGAAGGCCGCACCGTCCTCTACTGTGCTCGCCAAGTCCGCGCTCGTCTCGGTATCGCTCACGTCCCGGATTTCGGCGGCGACGTCGGCGAGGCGCTCGCGTTCCTCCCCTGTGAGTTCTCCTTCGACCGTGTCGGCGAGCCGGCGGGCCTCGGCCTCTGCGTTGCGCCGGGAATTGACGAACACGAGCGTCGAGCCGTCGTCTTCGAGCGTATCGCGCACGATGGCGGCGGTCGGCTTCTCGCCGTCCCTGACCGCGAGTTCGTGCTGTGCGCCGTCCTCTAAATGCACGGCCTGTCCGAAGTGGACGCCCTTCTTCAACTCGATGGGTCGCCACGTCGAATCGACGAGTTCCGCATCGAGCCAGTCGGCGAGGATTTCCGGGTTGCCGATAGTTGCCGACAGCGCCACGGTTTGCAGGCCAGGATTGCGCTGGCGGAGTTTTGCGAGCGTCACCTCCAGCGTGGGACCGCGATGGCCGTCGTCGACGAGATGGACCTCGTCGGCGACCACACAGCTCAACTGTGAAATCCACGGCGCATCGTTCCTGACGAGCGAGTCGACCTTCTCGCTGGTGGCGACGATGATATCGCAAGAGGCGAGCCACTCGCCGTCGGACTCGTAGTTTCCGGTCGAGACTCCGATGGAGAGTCCGTACTGCTCGAAGGTCTCGAACTCCGCGCGCTTCTCGCCGGCGAGCGCGCGCAGCGGGACGATGTAGAGGGCTGTGCCACCGCGGGCGACGCTCGCGGTCATGGCGAGTTCCGCGATGAGGGTCTTCCCCGATGCCGTGGGCACGCTCGCCACTAGACTTTGGCCGTCGGTGACGCCCGCTTCGACCGCCTCCGTCTGTGGAGGGTACAGCTCCTCGATGCCCTCCTCGCGCAGATGCTCGGGCAGCCACTCCGGGACCGCCGACAGCTCCGAGACGTTCATTGTATCCTCTCTGCCCGTCTCGGGGTTTAAACTGTCGTCCGAGCGCGGTGAAAGTGAACAGTATGAGGAGACAAACCACTACTGTTGCTGATTCACGAACTCAATGTAGCCACTGTGAGTTTCTTCGCGTAGTAGTTTGGCCATCTCGATAGGGTCTCTTCCGTCAATCATGTCAATCTCTTTCTCTACTACCCATCCTGCGTCACTATATAATGCAACTTGCACAACGCTCTCCTCAGTTCCAAACACGAGTGTTGCCGTTTCCGTTTTAGACATATCCTCATGAGTTAACTTACCTTCAAAATAGATTGGTTCGAAATAAACGGATTTGCCGTCCCACTCGTCCTGATTTTCGCGCCATTCACCCAGTTCTACTTTTTCAACCGGGCGTTCAGGAAGTGATTCGATAACGCGATGGTTGGTAAGGCAAACCTCGCATTCCTGGTCAAGATAGTCTAGCGGATTGTGATTCTCGATCTGTCGCTTCATGCTTTCCGCGTGAGCGCGAAACGAGTCGGATTCGAGAGTTTGTTCAGGGTTCTCCAACATCCGCTCCAATATCTTTTCTTGACTCTCCTCGGACGCTGTGCGCTCTAACACGAGTGTGCCGCGTTGAACGAGAAAATTTTCGATATCGCGTGGAATTCGTTGGGGTGTTCGGATTCGACCTGATTCCTCTATCTCTGTGTTACTGAATCCGGCGAAGTGAGGAGGTTGAATACACGTTATAAGCGCAATTTTGGGTAGTTTGACGTAGTAGTGCGTCCTTGCGCCGTGAACGACTGTGGCGTCTATCGCACGGTCTCGATAGAATTCCCATCGATCAGGGAGTTCGGACGGATCTGTTCGCAATTCCAGATCGCTAAGTAGTACCATGTGGTGTGTGAACGGGTCTTTGTGGACTGGTGCGTCGTTTAGGATGATATCGTGCCAGATGTCTCGCGCATCCTCAACGGCTTCTCTTTGATGTTGTGGTAGGCTTTCCCACTCTGAAAGGTCCGAGTGGATGAGTCGCCAATTGAGAGAGATATGGAACCGGTGGAGCCAGTCGTCGTGACTGAATGTGGTTGAGTCTTCTCGTTGATATGGATGATAGATGTATCCCGCAACGGGACTCTCGAATTTGTTGAGGTGCTGTTCACAGTCTGGGCACAGCAACTTCTCGTTATAATCTTGGATTCGTTCGTTGGGGTTCTCATATCCACGAAGGAATGGTGATGCCCCGCTCTTTTTGAGGTGTTTGAAGACGAATCTGGGAATGATGTGACTGTCTCTAAGTTTCGCTTCATCGCCGCAGAGTGCGCATTTGGAGGGCATTGGATTTACCAATTTTAGAGTTTCAGGGCTTATAACAAGATGGTCGGAGAGACCGGTACCGTACGCGACAGCCACATTCCCCCGCGCCGTCAACCATATGGTCGCGCCCTGGGAATCGGGCGTATGCGAATCGAGTACGACCGCGACACCTGCATCGGCATGTTTCAATGTGTGGCCGAGTGGGAGGGCTTCGAGCGCGACGAGGACGCCGGCAAGGCGGTGCTGGTCGATGGTGAGGAGGACGAACCGGAAGAATTCGTCCGCGAGGTGTCCGCCGACGCGGAGTTGGACGCCAAGTTCGCCGTCCGCGCCTGCCCCGTCGACGCCATCACGATATACGACGACGGCGAGCAGATAATCCCGTAATCAGGCCAACGAGCCGAGCACGGCGATATCGTAGGAACCGACGTCGCTCGGCTTTTCGAGCACGATGACGTCGAAACTCCACGTCCCGCCGGCCGCGAGGTCGTGCGTGCTGTCGAGGTAGCGCCCGAGCTGCTCGCCGTCGGCATTGGAGACGCGCGTGCGGACCTCGACCAGTTCGAGGCGTTGCTGACCGGTGTTCTCGACGGTGCCCTGAATCACGACGCCGCGGTAGTCCTCGTAGACGACGAGTTCGTGGCTCCGCAGCGCGAGGGCATCGAGCGGGACGGCGTAGTCGTGTCCTTCGAGTTCGGCACGCGCCGCCGCAGCGGCCGCCGCGCTGGCGTTCGAGTCGTTGGCCGCGGGTAAATCGACCGTCTCGCCGGCCTCGTACTCGGCGGTGTCGCTACGACCCCCACAGCCGGCGAGGACGCCCCCGACGCCGGTACCGACCAGCGCGAGGAAGCGACGCCGGCCCAGCGAACACGTGGGTACGTCGGGGTCGTTCATCGGTCGTCGTCCACCCCGAGGTCGAGAGAGCGCTGTGAGTCACGGAGGACGAACGGACCGATGGCGAGCGTTCGCTGGGCTATCGTCCCGAGACGGACGATGTACGCCACGAGCACGAAGAACGGGGCCGAAGCGATGGCGGCGGCCGCGCTGACGACGAAGACGACGTTCCCGACGCCGAGTGTCGAACCGACGAACGAGTTCGGGTTCAGATAGAGCAGCCCCATGATGGAGACGGCGAGGGCGGGCACGCCGGTATAGAGCATGTCCCGCGAGAGGTCGACCAGTTCGCGCCGGAAGTACAGCGTCTTGAAGTGCTCGCGTGCCGGGCCGAAGAGGAAGAGGACGTCGAGCAGGTCGTCGAAGGCGTCGTGGCCGTCCGCGTCGAGCGAGTCCGCATAGGCCGACCGGACCCGTCGCGTCGCGTAGATGTTCCACGAGTAATCGTAGTTCAGGATGATGCCGATGACGTCGAAATCGCCGAAATCGGCGTCGGCGAGCCGGTCGCTGATGGTGGCCGCGTGGTCGCCCAGCCGCCCGGTGAGGGCGGTCACGCTCTCGCGCAGCGCCTCGTTTTCGGTGTCGTCAACAGCCGCTTCGAGCGCCGACGCGCGCGCTTCGCTCAGTTGCATGAACGTCCGCATGAACGAAGCGGGGTCGGCCGGCGCGACCGAGCCGGTCAGTTCCTCGATGTCCTGACGGAAATCGACCGCACCCGCCATTCGGTCGCGCTGCTCGCCCAACGGCCCCAGCTCGCGCGAGAGGACGAGCTGGTTGAGCGTGACCACGAGCGTGATGCCGGTCACGAGCGACATGACGAACGACTGGAACAGCCGCTCGACGTGCGTTCCCTGTCGGATGAGCACCCGCAACGAGATCGTGTTGACCGCGCCGGCGACGACGAGCACGACGAACAGCCCACCGGTCAGCAGCGCGGCGATGGCGGCGCGGTTGGCCGTGAGCAACAGCCACGACCGCAGCCGACCGTTGCCCGTATTCGCGCCGGAACCACTCATATGCGCCGGGAGTTCCGTAGCCGACAAAAGTCCTCGGGCTGCGTGGAGCCGGCAGGCTCTTTCCGGTCGCTTTCGCAGACTAGCCATGAACGTTCGGACAGTGCGGTCGTACTACCGGACCATCGACGGAAAACGCTACGAGGACCTCCGGGACCTCCTCGCGCCGGAGTTCGTCCACGAGCGCCCCGACCGAACGTTCGAGGGACGGGAGACCTTCGTTGCGTTCATGCGCGACGAGCGCCCGCGAACCGAGACGGGCCACGAACTCGACAGGGTGTACGACGACGGCGACGAAATCGCCGTCCGCGGCCGCCTGCTGGATGGCGACGAACGCCTGTTCGGGTTCGTCGACGTTCATACCGTCGAGAATGGCTCGATAGCCCGTCTCAGGACCTACACCGACTGACTATTCCTTGCGACCCGCGCCGACCGCGCTCTCGCCGACCGGGTCGTGGCCCTCGATGAGTTCTTGGCCGCCCATGTACGGTCGGAGTGCTTCGGGAATGTCGACCGTGCCATCCGGGTTCTGGTAGTATTCGAGGATGGCGACCATCACGCGCGGGAGTGCGACGCCCGAGGCGTTGAGGGTGTGAAGATATTCGGCGGACTCGTGGCGTTCCGGGCGGTAGCGCAGGCCGGCCCGGCGGGCCTGAAACGCCTCGAAATTGGATGCCGAGGAGACTTCGAGCCACCGCCCGCCCTGCGCCGGACCCTCGGGCATATCGTCGGCGGGAGCCCAGACTTCGAGGTCGACCTGTTTTGCGGCTTTGAACCCGATGTCGCCGGTACAGATTTCGAGTACACGATACGGCAGGCCCAACCGACGAAGCGTCTCCTCTGCCTCCTCCAGCAGCCCATCGAGTCGCTCGTAGCTCTCTTCGGGTTCGACGAAGTTCACCATCTCGACCTTGTTGAACTGGTGGACGCGGACGATACCGCGGGTTTCGGTGCCGTGTTCGCCCGCCTCGCGCCGGAAGTTCGGCGTGTAGGCCTGATGCTTGAGCGGGAGGTCCTCTCGAAGCAAGATGTCGTCGGCGTACATGTTCGTCACCGGAACCTCCGCGGTCGGGCAGAGCCAGAGGTCCTCGCCGTCGAGTTTGTAGGCGTCGTCGGCGAATTTGGGTAATTGGCCCGTGCCGGTCATCGATTCGGAGTTCACCGGAACCGGCGGGAACACGTCGTGATAACCCTGTTCGCGGTGGAGGTCGAGCATGAACTGGGTCAGTGCGTGTTCGAGCCGCGCGCCGTCGCCCTTCAGGAAGTAGAACCCAGCGCCAGTGGTCTTCGCACCGCGTGCCTCATCGATGAGTTCCAGTCGCTCGCCGAGCTCGTAGTGGGGAGTTACCGTTTCGGGCATCTCGCGGCGGGCCGAAAATCCCTCGCGGCGGACCTCGACGTTGTCCGATTCGTCCTCGCCTTCGGGCACGCTCTCGTGGGGAACCTGGGGGATTTCGAGGAGAGCTTCGTTCAGCCGGGTTTCGAGGTCGTCGGCGCGCTCCTCGACGTCGGCGATGTCCCCTTTGAGGTCCTGCGAGCGTTCGATGGCCTCGTTGGCTTCGGTCTCTTCGCCGGCCTGTTTGAGTTCGCCGATGCGACTGGAGACCTCGTTGCGCTCGTGGCGGAGTTCGTCGCCGCGGTTCTTCGCTTCGCGCCACCGTTCGTCGATATCGAGCACTCGGTCGAGGTCCACGTCGGCCCCGCGGGCGTCGAGGGCCGCGCGCACCTCGTCGGTGTGCTCGCGGAGGTACTGTCTGTCGAGCATTTCCCGGCGATTGACGGCCATCAGTCAAAATCCTATTGTTCGACGGGAGGTTTTTCACGGCGCTCGACGTGGCGAGAGGTATGGCAATCGGTGACGTCTTCGCAGTCGATGGCTGTCCGGACCTCCACTACGTCGATACCGGAATGTACGACACACCCGAGTACGGTGCGGTCTACATCCTCAACGCCGACGAACCTGCACTTATCGATACCGGCATCGGTACTCGGTACGAGAACATCCTCGACGCGCTCGCCGAGGTCGGCATCGCCCGCGACGAACTGGCGTACATCCTCCCCACCCACGTCCACCTCGACCACGCGGGCGGAGCGGGCTATCTCGCCGACGCCTGTCCGAACGCCACAGTCATGACCCACGACATCGGCGTCCCCCACCTCGTCGACCCCGAACGGCTGGTCGCGGGCACCAAGGCGGCCGTCGAGAGCCAATGGGAGTTCTACGCCGAGCCGAAGCCCGTCCCCGAAGAGCGCATCGAAGGGGTGAGCGACGGCGACGCAATCGACTGCGGCAATCACATCCTCGACGTCCACCACGCACCGGGCCACGCCCCCCATCAGGTGATGTTCCACGACCGCACAAACGACGCCCTGTTCACTGCCGACGCGGCGGGCATCTGGGTGCCGGAAATCGAGACGATTCGCCAGACCTCGCCGCCCTCAAACTTCGACCTCGAAGCCTGCCTCGACGACATCGAGACGATTCGGGACATCAGTCCGGATGTGCTCTGTTTCGGCCACTTCGGTCCCCGGGAGTACGACGACGCGCTGATGGATGAGTACGCACGGGTGCTTGAGGAGTGGGTCGACGACATCGAGGAGCAACGCGCCGAACTCGACGATGATGAAGCGGTCATCGAGCACTTCGTCGAGCGGAGCGAGATGGCCGATACGTGGTCCGAGCGCAAGGCCAGCGCCGAGGAGCGTCTGAACGTCCGGGGCGTGCTCGCATATCTCGACCAGCGGTAGATTTGCCGAATTTATCCCCGTCCTGTCTCTGGAATTCGCTGATTTAATCCGATTCGAAAATACGCTCATTCATTCCGGATGCCTCATCTACCGCTTTGGCTACGTCGTCGGATACCTCGGGGTGCGATGTCGCTCCCATGAGCATGAGCACTGCTGCCCCCTCTTCGTCCTCGCTGCTGACCTCGACTTCCGACATCGTTTCGTGTGTCTCGTGGTCAGCCAGTAGCACGAAATTTTCATCGGTCTCGAATTTCGATGTGCGTAATTCGTAGCCACTACGACGGCTCACGAAGCGTCTCGTTCGTTCATCCTCGTCTTCTAGGTCCCAGTCGCCGACGAGCGAGTTCACATCTATCATCGAATGCTCTATCAACAACGGTATTGTGTGACATCGAAACGCTTTCGCTCACTCGATCTGTTTTTCTGGCAGCAATGTCCCGATGGCAGGAGGTCGTCCGCCGAGAACTCGCTCGATACGAGACACAGACGGGCTACGATGTGGCCGAGCTGAGTGAGTTGTACGAGCAGTCCCTGCCGACACTCCGTGAGGAATTTCCGGACAACCAGCATTTGAAGGCGAAACTCAGGCAGATACTCCAGCAACTGCGCGACCGCGACGAATTGAAGTTTCTCGGAAGCGGTGTGTATCGAATCGAGGCACTCGATATGGACACCGAAACCACTGCCGAGGCAGCCGAGGGCGAATCGACGGTGGAGTACACGGCCGAGACCTACGAAACGACAGTTGCTGCGCGCTCGTTGCCGGCAGCGTTCAGAATCGGGATTCTCGACCGATACGACCATACCTGTCCGGTCTCCGGCGTGGACCACGACCGCCTGCTCGACGTGGCGCACGTGCTTCCGTGGAGCGATTTTCCGGAGTATCGAACCGAGCCGGCGAACGTGTTGTGCCTGAGCAAGACCCACCACGCGGCGTTCGATGCAGGGCTATTTACACTCGATGAGTCGTGTCGGCTCCGAGTCAGCCCGGAGTTCGAGACCGACAGCGACCTGCTTCGGCGGACGCTGCTCGACCGCGCTGGCGAACGTATCGAGCTACCCATCGATTCCGCAGCTATGGGTGGTCGTCTGCGGGAACACAATACCCGTCATTTGGATTGGTGGGAACGGTGAGACCGCTTCCTTCCTCGACACTGGAGAAGGAATAAATACGCTTGAGTTCGCGCCCACACACCACGCATTCGCCGTGGAGTTCGACGTAGTCCGTGCGCCAGTGGCCGATAAACTCGAAATCGTCGCCGCCGTAGGTGACGGTTTCGGTGTCGAGACAGTCCTGCGGACGTTCGTGGTCGTTCATCGATACGATCACGATTCCGGCCAGCCGTCTTGAGCGTTGGGTGTGTTCGCCGAAAAGGTCAGACAACTTCGAAACCGGATGGCCGATGTTTATTACCGAGCCAGCCGGTGATGGGGCATGGACTGGCAGGAGGCGGAGGCGAACTTCGAGAGCGAGGTGCTCGGCGAGCGAACGCTGTCACGGATGTTCGCACAGAGCGCCACACGCCACGACGAGCAAATCGCCCAGCAGTACAAAGGCGGCGTCTACGACCGCTCGCTGGCCGGCCCCGTCGTTCCGCACGCACCCGACGGCGACTTTGCGAGTCTGACCTACCGCCAGATGCACCGAGTGGTCAAGCGGCTCGCGGCGGGCTTTCGCTCCCTCGGCGTCGGGGCGGGCGACCGAATCGGCCTCTTTGCGAACACGCGCATGGAGTGGGCACAGACCGACTTCGCCGTGCTCGCCGCCGGTGGGGTCACCACCACGGTGTACACGAGTTCCTCGCCCGACCAAGTCGAGTATCTCCTGGATGACCCCGGCGCGACGGGCGTCGTTGTGGAAAACCAGGAGTTGCTCGAAGAAGTGCTCGATGTCGAGGAGGAACTCGACCTCGACTTCATCGTCTCGATGGACGACATCGAGGGATACGGTGACCGCGAGGACGTGCTCACGCTCGCACAGGTCCACGAGCGCGGCGTCGGCGCGTTCGACCAGGACGAATACGAAGGCTGGCTCGACGCGTGCAACCCCGAGGACCTCGCCAGCCTCGTCTACACCTCCGGGACGACCGGCCAGCCGAAGGGCGTCAGACTCACCCATCGGAACTTCAAGGCGAACGTCGACCAGGTCTATCGCCGGTTCGGGCCACGGGAGGACAAGGGCGACCTCCCGACCATCGGTCCCGACGCCACCACGCTCTCCTTTCTCCCGCTGGCACACGTCTTCGAGCGGCTCGCCGGTCATTTCATGATGTTCGCCGCCGGGGCGACCGTTGCCTACGCCGAGAGTCCCGACACGCTCCAAGAAGATTTCCCGCTCGTGCATCCCTCGACGGGCACGAGCGTGCCCCGCGTCTACGAGAAGCTCTATGACTCCATCCGCGAGCAGGCCGCCGAATCCACAGTCAGAGAGCGCATCTTCGAGTGGGCCGTCGATATCGGACAGGAGTATCAAGAACAGGATTCGCCAAGTCTCTCCCTGCGGGCCAAACGCGCACTCGCCGACAGGCTGGTCTTCGAGCAGGTCCGGGAGGGTGTCGGGGGCAACATCGAGTTCTTCATCAGCGGCGGCGGTAGCCTCTCGCCCGAACTGGGCCGGCTGTTCGACGGAATGGGCCTGCCCATCCTGGAGGGATACGGACTCACCGAGACCGCACCCGTCGTCTCGGTGAATCCACCCGAAGCGCCCGAAATCGGCACCATCGGTCCGCCCGTCTTCGACGAGGAGGTGAAAGTGGATTCGACGGTCGTCCCCGATGACTTCGACGCCGACGGCGAGGTCGGCGAACTCCTCGTGCGCGGTCCGAACGTCACCGATGGCTACTGGGAGAACCCCGAAGCGACCGAGGACAGCTTTGATGGCGGGTGGTTCAGAACCGGTGACGTGGTCGAACTCCGGCCCGATGGGTATATCGCCTTCCGGGAGCGCTCGAAACAACTACTGGTGCTCTCGACGGGCAAGAACGTCGCGCCCGGACCCATCGAGGACGCCTTCGCCCAGCGGCAACTGGTCGAGCAGTGCATGGTCCTCGGTGACGGCGAGAAGTTCGTGAGCGCGCTCGTCGTCCCGAACGTCGAGCGCGTCCGCGAGTGGGCCGACGGGGAGGGTATCGACCTACCCGACGATACAGAAGAATTATGTCATGACGGGCGCGCGCAGGCCCGCATCGGCGATGTCGTCGAGGAAGTCAACCAGAGCTTCGAGTCCCACGAGCGAATCAAAACGTTCGCGCTCGTGCCCGAGGAGTTCACCGAGGACAACGACCTCCTGACGCCGACGATGAAGAAAAAGCGCCGAAACATCAGAGAGCACTACGACGAGGCAATCGACGCGCTGTATGCCGACTGAGACGTCCACGCGCCATCGGCGGGAAGTGAACGCGCTTATATGGTCCGGTTGCTTACCAGTTCGCATATGGAGGGTCGAGAGTGGCATCTGGCGGTGCAGGGCTGATAGCGCTCGTCGCGGGCATCATGGCGCTCGGGGTCGTCTCACAGATCCTCGGCGACCGCTTTCGCGTGCCGAGCATCATCTTTCTGCTGACGACGGGGCTGGTGCTCGGGCCGTTATCGGGACTGGTACTCCCCTCGCGGGTCATCAGTGCCGACACCTTCGGGGGCGCGCTGCCGGCCATCGTCGGGCTCGCGGTCGCCATCATCGTCTTCGAGGGGGCCTTCCACCTCCGCATCGAGGACCTCCGCCAGACCTCCTCGGCGACGATACGGCTCGCCACCGTCGGCGCGGCCATCTCGCTGGTCGGCACAGCACTCGTCGTCCACTACGCGCTCGCCGCCCCGTGGGACGTCTCCTTCCTCGTCGGCGCGCTGCTGGTGGCGACCGGTCCGACGGTCATCACACCGATTTTAGAGGTCGTACCGGTGCGCGACCGCGTGGCGACCACGCTCGAAACCGAGGGCATCGTCAACGACGTCACCGCTGCCATCCTCGCGGTCGTCGTCTTCGAGGTCGTCTTCGAGGCCTCGGCCGGAATCGCCGCCGTCCTCGTCGTCTTCGCCATCAAGCTCGGCGTCGGCATCGTCGTCGGCACGCTGGTCGCCGGCGCGCTCTGGTATCTCATCCGCTATGTGGACCTCTCGCCGGGCAACGCACCCCGTAACGCCCGTCTGCTGGTGCTCGCCGGCGCACTGGTGGCGTATGGAGTAGCGAACGTCTGGACCTCCGAGGCCGGCATCGCGGCGGTCGCCACCGCCGGTCTCATCGTCGGCAACCTCGACATCCCCTACGAGGCCGACATCACCGACTTCAAAGGCGACATCACGCTCATCGTGCTCTCGTTCGTGTTCATCGCACTCGCCGCCCTGCTCAACTTCGAGGACCTCCCCATTGGTCTCGGCGGACTGGCGGTCGTGGTCGTCGTGATGGTCGTGCTCCGGCCACTGATCGTCTTCGTCTCGACCGCCGGCGACCGCTTCACCCGCGAGGAGCAGTTGTTCATGAGCGCCATCGGCCCGCGGGGCATCATCCCGGCCTCCGTGGCGACGCTGTTTGCGGTGCGCCTCCAGGCCGAGGGGATGGGTGCGGCCGCCGAAACGCTCGTCGGCACCGTCTTCTTGGTCATCTTCGCCACCGTGTTGGTCGAGGGCGGGTTAGCCAGATACATTGCGGAGTACCTCGACGTGATTCCCATGCGCGCCATCATCGTCGGCGGCGGCAAAGTGGGGAGAGACCTCGCCACGCGGCTCGACGCCCGCGGCGAGAACGTCGTCATCATCGAACACGACGAGGAAATCGTCGAGACCGCCCGGCAGGATGGGTTTTCGGTCCACATCGGCGACGGAACCGACCGCAACGTGTTGCAGGCCGCCGGTGCCGAAAAGGCATCGACGGTCGTGGCGACCACCGGCGACGACGACGTGAATTTGCTTGTGGCCCAGCTCGCGGCCACCAGTTTCGACACCGAGCAGGTCATCGCGCGGGTCAACCAGCCCGAAAACGAGGACGCCTTCGCCGAACTCGACGTCGAGACAATCTCCTCGACCATCGCCACCTCGTGGGCCATCGACAACCGCATCGAACGGCCAGCGCTCTGGAACTGGATGACCGAACTCGGCCGGTCGGGCGACGTCCAGGAGTTCGAGGTCACCGCCGAAGACGTCGCCGGCAAGACCATCGCCGACCTCGCAAGCGCCATCCCGGAGGGCTGTCTCATCGCACTCGTCAGCCGCGACGGCGAGAACATGGTGCCCGACGGCGACTTCGAACTCCAGCACGGCGACCGCATCACGCTCGTCGGGCTGAACGAATCCGTCCAGAACGCCCTCGAACGGTTCCACCCCGCGGACTAAACACGAGCTTTTGCTACGCTCAGTCGCTCCCGATGGTCGCTTCCTTCGCTCGCAAAAGCTCGGCCAAAAGCCTCGTCACCTCCTTCGGAGGTTCCTCGGCCCGCTCACTCCCTGTGGTCGTTCGCGGTGTGACGCTGTGCCTTCCGCGAACCTCCGCAACCGCACAGCACCGCCGAAGCCCTCGCGCCCTACGGACCCTCACCCTTCATCCACCAGGACCGCACCACCACTGCCGCCGCGCCACCGCGGCAACCACAAACCGCACCGGGCGGCGCGCGGCACTCACCCCATTCCGCGACCGACCCCACATTTTTGCCGCGCCGCGCCCTCGGTTTCGTGTGAAACAATCGCAAGACACCGTTGGCGGTGGTCGTCCGTGACCGAGGCCAGAGACCTCTTCGAAGTCGCGGTGTTGCCGGTGGCGAGCGCCACCGACGCCCAAACCACCTGTGCTGGCGCGGCGGCCCACCTCCGTCGAGCGGGCGGTCGCGCTGTCGTCGTCCACGTCATCGAGGGGTCGCCACCGACTGACGAAGACGAGCACACCGAGGACGCAGAAGAAACGTTCGCGGCCGCTCGCGAGGCGTTCGGTGCCGCCGATATCGATATCGAGACGCGCCTCGAATACGGTGAGGACATCCCCGAAACGGTCTTCGCGGTGGCCGACGAGGTCGATGCGAGCGCCATCGCGTTCACCCCACGCGCCGGCGGCCGCTGGGTCAAGCTCCTCTCGGGCGACCTGACGAGCGTCCTCGTCAGCGACAGCGACCGCCCGGTCGTGGTGCTACCGGACAGACACGAGTAGCGCCAAAATAGTCTGAAACAGCCGAGTTACGGCTGCGAGAACTCGATGGCCGCGCCCTGCCCGAAGCCGACACACTCGGTGGCGAGCCCGCGCTCGACTCCTCGCTTTTGCATCTCGTGGATGAGCGTCACCGGCAGGCGCGCACCGGAGGCTCCGAGCGGGTGGCCGATGGCGATTGCACCGCCGTTGACGTTGAATATCTCGTCGTCGATGCCGAGTTCGCGCTGGCAGTAGAGGGTTTGAGAGGCGAATGCCTCGTTGAGTTCCACCAGACCGTACTCGTCGATATCCCGACCCGTGCGTTCGAGCAGCCCTTCGGTAGCGGGCACGGGACCGATACCC
Organism: Halococcus sp. AFM35; assembly: GCF_051195015.1. NCBI lineage: Archaea > Methanobacteriati > Methanobacteriota > Halobacteria > Halobacteriales > Halococcaceae > Halococcus > Halococcus sp. AFM35. The sequence continues at coordinate 12,570 of NZ_JBNTJU010000009.1, read as the reverse complement.
ATGACCTCGGGTTCGACGCCCGCGACGTTGTTGCTTCCGACTTCGGCGAGCACCTCCAGACCGTGGTCGTCGGCGAACCCGCGGCTCGTGATGAGCGTCGCGGAAGCGCCGTCCGAGACCTGTGAAGCGTTTCCGGGCGTCACGGTTCCGTCGGATTTGAACACCGTGGGGAGTTCGGCAAGCTTTTCGGCCGTGGTTCCGGGTCTGAGTCCCTCGTCGGTGTCGATGGTCTCCTCGCCGTTGTCGATGGGGACGATCTCGTCGTCGAAGCGTCCCTCCTCGGTGGCCTCGACCGCGCGCTGCTGCGAGCGGGCGGCGTACTCGTCCTGTTCTTCCCGACTGACGTCGTAGCGTTCGGCGACCTCCTCGGCGGTCATCCCCATCTGGAGCTGGGCCACATTATGATTCTCGTTCAGTCGGGGATGGACGTTCTGGGAGTTCTGGCCCATCTTCACCCGGCTCATGTTCTCGACACCGCCGGCGATAACCGCATCGCGCTGGCCAGCCCGGACGGCATCGGACGCCGAGATGATGGCTTGGGCCGAGGAGGCACACCAGCGGTTGATGGTGGTTGCGGGCACCGTCTCGCCCAAATCCGACAGCAGCGAGATGACGCGCGAGACGTTGTTGCCCTGCTCGCCGCGCTGCTGGGCGCAGCCCCACATCAGGTCGTCGATGTCCTCGCCCCCGAGACCTGTTTCGGCGAGGATTTCGTTGATGAGTGGTATCGAGAGGTCCTCGCTGCGGACCTCCGAGAAGACGCCGTCCTCCTTGCCCTGCGGGGTGCGGTACGCCGCCGCGACGACCGGGGTCGTATCGACCATGCGCGCCGTGGGTCCCGTATCGGGTTAAACCCACGCAAACCCGTGGTTCTTTCATCGAGGTTTCCATCCGGGCGAGTTCGACGGTCTTATTCGTCCGGACGGCCTACACAGGCGGGAATGAGCAGTCCGGAACTGGACGTCGTCGAATTCCTGCTCACGACACACGTCTACAACGATGACCGTGAGCGCGACGCCGACGACCTGCCGCCACGCTACCGCCGCGCGTTCTGGTCCGAGGAGGGTATCGAACGACCGCTTGCCGCCACCGAGACCACAGCACAGGAGGCCACCGGCGTGGCCGACCCCTGGAGCGCCGTCTCGGGGTTGATGTTCACCGACCACGACGACTTCGCGGGGTCGCTGTCGCTCACCGAACCCGAAATGGCGAAAGAATGGTTCGAAGAGCGTGCCGACGCCGAGCGAATCGGCGAGAACCCGACGCTCGCGGCCGCCCTCGACGACGCCGACTACGAGCGCGCCCGCGAGGCAAACAGGCCCGTGCGGGCCGACCGAGTGTGGATCGATAGCCTGCTCGACGAATACTTCGACGGCGAGGAGGACGAGGAGATGCTGGACCTCGTGGACGTGCGCGCGCCCGAGGAGGTCGAGATGACCCTCGACGACCTCGTCCTGACTGCGGACCAGGAAAACGAGATCGTGAAGATAATGAAGGCCATCGAGCATCGGGAGTACCTCGCCACCATCGGTCTGCGCGAGATCGGCAAACTCCTCTACGTCGGTCCGCCCGGAACAGGGAAAACGACCACGGCCAGAGCACTCGCCCACGAACTCGACCTGCCGTTCGTGGAGGTCAAACTCTCGATGGTCACGAGTCAGTATCTCGGCGAGACAGCGAAAAACGTCGAGAAGACCTTCGAGGTGGCAAAGCGGCTCTCACCATGTATCCTGTTCATCGACGAGTTCGACTTCGTCGCCAAGACCCGTAATTCGGACGAGCACGTCGCCCTGAAGCGGGCGGTGAACACCCTGTTGAAGTCCATCGACGAGGTGAGCCTCATCGACGATGAGGTGCTCCTCATCGGTGCGACCAACCACCCCGACCAGCTCGATGCGGCCGCATGGCGCAGGTTCGACGAGATCGTCAACTTCCCGAAACCCGACTCGCTGATGCGGGCTGACATCCTCCGCATCGTCACCCGGAACATGGACATCGAGAACTTCGACCCCGAGGCGCTGGCCGCCGACACCGAAGGACTCACCGGCAGCGACCTCCGGCTGGTGCTCCGCGAGGCCGTCCTCGACGCGCTGACCGAGGAGCGCACCACCCTGACACAGGCAGACCTCGAAGCCGCGGTCCGTGACTTCGAGGAGCGCGATAGTTTGAAGGACCTCGACATGATCGAGGGCGACCACGACGCCCTCGTGGCGGGCGGCGACATCAGCGCCGATGGTGGAAGTTCGGAAAGCCACGACCACGGCGACCACGCACACGACCACTGAGCGGGATGGAGGTCACGCTACTGGGTACCGGCGATACGACCGGCACACCAACGGTAGGCTGTGGCTGTGACACCTGCACGGCGGCCCGGGAGAAGGATATCGAGCGCAGTCGGTTTTCCGTCCACGTGCGAAACGAAAAGAGTGGAAAATCGCTGCTCGTCGACGTGAGTCCCGACTTCCGCCAGCAGTTCCTCGGCCGTGACGTTTCGCTCCCGGACGCGGCGCTCGTCACGCACATCCACTTCGACCACCTCGACGGGCTGGGCAACGCCTTTCGGCTCTTCTCGGAGTTGCCCGTCTTCGCCGCGAGCGAGACCGACTCCAAAACCGGTGAGAGTGTCGCCGACACGGTGAGCCGAAAGTACGACTACCTCGATGCGCTCTCGGTGCGGCCTCGCGCGCCGCTCGAACCCTTCGAGGTATGTGGCTTTTCGGTGACGCTCGTTCCAGTACCGCATCCGCCGCTCGTGTGTTATGGCGTCGTCATCGAGGGCGAGGACGCGAAACTCTCCATCACCGGCGACACGAACTACGCGATTCCCGACGAATCGCGCGAGAAACTGGCCGACCCGGACCTCCTGCTCGCCGACGCCATCGCCCCGGCGAAATTCTGCGAACAGCACCCGCTCGGTGGCGACCACCACGACTCACGGGGCGTGCCACGCACGTTCGGCACGAAACACATGACCCGCGAGGGTGCGCTCTCGTTGGCCGACGAACTCGATGCTACCGAGACGCGGCTGGTCCACGTCTCGCATTTCTTTCCGGCCGAGGAGGCCTTCGCGGAACCGCTCGCGGTCGATGGCGAACGCTACGTTCTCTGATTACTGCGCCGATGAACTCGACGCATGATTCAGGAATCGCACCGCAATCGCACCGAGGGCGATGTCGAGCGCGATGAGGACGGCAAAGGACGGAATCAGCGTGTTCCAGATGCCGCCGAAGGCCGTCACGTCGATGACGGTCAAGACGTCGCGGCCGAGCATCAGCGCGCGGGCGGCATCGACGCCGTAGGTGACGGGATTGAACGCCGCCACCACCTGCACCCACCGCGGCAGGACGGAGACGGGCAGAAACGAACTCGACACGAATAACAGTGGGAACACGAGGAGGTTTGCGACGATGATGGTCGATTCCTGGTCTTCGGTGACGAGTGCGACGATGTTCGAGAAAGCGGTGAACCAGACCGCGAAGACGATGGCGATGAGGACGATGCCGAGCGCGCCCGAGAGTCCCGTTTCGATGTAGGTACCGACCTCGCCACCGGTATCGAACCAGAGCAGGACGTAGCCGAGCGCGAGGATGATGACCGTCTGGATGACGATGCGGACGATCTCCGAGAGCGCCTTGCCGAGGAACATCGCGGTGCGGTTGATGGGCGAGACGAGCACCTTCTCGAACATGCCGTTCTCCATGTCATCGACCAGTCCGATGCCGGAGCCGGCGGCGGCGACGAGCGCCGACTGGATGATGATGGCGGGCGTGAGATAGGTCACGTACGAGATGTCCGGCCCGAGCGCTTGACTGAGCGTGCCGCCGACTGCGCCGCCGAAGATTTCGGTAAAGAGGACGAGGAAGATGACCGGCTGGACGAGCGAGCCGACGACGACGAACGGGTTGCGGGTGGTCTTGATGAGCCAGCGCTTGAGGTTTATCCAGACATCAGTGAGAAAGCCGTTGCTATTGCCGGCCTCGACGGTGCTCATTGGGTCACCTCCGGCGCGGCCGACTGCGTGGACGCCGCGACGGATTCGTCGTCCTCGCCTGCTGGCTCACCGGTGATGGCGAGGAATACGTCGTCGAGGGTCGGCGAGCGCACGTCGAAACCCGTGACGGTGAAGCCGTCGTCGCGAAGCGCCACCAGCAGGTCGGTGCCGCGGCTGCGGGCGTGCTCGGAGGTGACGCTGATGCCGTCGTCGGTGGTCTCGACCGTGCCGTCCGCGAACAGTCCCGACTCGCGGGCGACCGCCGTCGCACGTGCGCGCCGTTTTTCGCTCGCGTCCTCGATGGTGATGGCGAGCACGTCGCCGCCGACTTCGGATTTCAGGGTATCCGGTGCGTCCGTGGCGACGATCTTCCCATCTTGGATCACCGAGAGCCGGTCACAGAGTTCGTCGGCCTCCTCCAGATACTGGGTCGTGAGGAACACCGTCGTACCTTGCTCGTTGATGTCACGGAAATACTCCCAGAGGCGGATGCGGGCCTTCGGGTCCAGACCCGTCGTGGGTTCGTCGAGAAAGACCAAGGGTGGTTCGTGGACCAGCGCGGTCGCCACGTCGAGGCGCTTTTTCATCCCGCCGGAGAACTCCGTCGCCTCCTTGTCGGCGACGTCGGCGAGGTCGACGAGGTCGAGCAGTTCGTCGATACGCTCGTTGCGCTCGCTTCGTGGCACGCCGTAGGCCTCACAGGCGAAGCGGATGTTCTCGCGGGCGGTGAGTTCCTCGTCGACGCTGGTCTCTTGGGCCATGTAGCCGATGGTCTCCCGGACGGATTGGGCCTCCTCGATGACGTCGAACCCGTTGACCGTCACCGTCCCGGCGGTCGGGTGCAACAGCGTGGTGAGGGTCTTGATGGCGGTCGTCTTGCCCGCGCCGTTCGGCCCGAGAAAGCCGAAGAACTCGCCTTCTGGGATCGCGAGGTCGATGCCACGCACCGCCTCGGTCCCGTCGGAATACGTGAGTTCGACACCCGTGGCTTCGATGGCGTTCATTGCACGTCGAAAGCGTCGAACCGTCTTAAGACTCCGGGCTCGGGTTCGTTATCCCGTGTACTGGTGGTACTCCATGCCCGGACTCTTGAGTTCGTTGTGTTTGCGTTCGAGATACGAGTAGACCGAGCCGTGGGGCGCACCGTCGAGAATCATCTCGACGGCGTTTCTGACGACCTCGACCTCCTCCGGGGTACCGATAGCGCCCACGGTCGTGCCGTAGATGACGACCGACGCGCCCGAGAGTTCGGCCATCAACTCGCGCGTGCGGCCGTCCTTGCCGATGAGACGGCCCTTCTTCCGGGTGAGGTCGGTCTCGTTGCGCGTGGCCGCTTCGATGTCGATGAGGTCGAGCAGCATCAGCTCGTCGTCGAGCAGCGTCAGTGCGTCCTCGGGGGCGAACCCGCGACCGATGGCCCGCACGATATCGGGACCTTTCAACCCTTGGACCGGGTCCTCGACCGACTCGATGCCGACCGACCCGGTCTCGGAGTCGATGTCGAGACGAACGCCCGCTCGGTCCTCGATATCGCGCATCGTCGCGCCGCCCTCGCCGATGAGGACGCCGATGCGGTCCTGCGGAATCGTCACGTGTCGCATGTCCGTCCTACGAAACCCGGCGATTTCAACTCTTCGCACCCTCCGCCGTCCGCGCCAGCGAGTCAGACCTCCCGATAGTAGACGTACTCGACGAGCGTCTGCGAGCCGACCTCCCGCTCGCGCTCGCTGGTGCGCTCGAACCCGCGCGATTCGTAGAAGGAGACACCCGTCGAGTTCTCGGCGAGTACCTCGACACGCAGCCGCCGGATGCCGCGGTCGGAAAGGCGGTCGAGGACGCCGTCGAGCAACGCGGTGCCGAGCCCGTCGTTCCAGCGGTCTGGGTCGACGTAGATGGCATACAACTGTGCCTCCTCGTTGGCGGTCGGCGCGGCGCTCGCGTAGCCCGCTATCCCGTCGGTTTCGGCGACGAGATAGACGTTCTCGGGTGCGGTGATCGGCTTTTCGAGCGTCTCGGCCGCGTACCAGTCCTCCAGGATGGTCTCGATGGCCGTCTCGGTCAGGAACTCACTGTACGTTTCGGTCCAGCCGCTGCGCGCGACGCGCTGAATCCCCGGGATGTCCTCGACGGTCGCCTCCCTCACTGTGGTTTCCATACCGTGTGAACGCTGTCCGTGGTAATCAGTCTTCGCGCGCGGCCGTCACCTCGGCGAGCAGCCGCTCGCCGTCGACATCGAGACCCTGCCGGGTGAAGAAGTTCGCCACGTTCTCGCAGTCGCGTTCGAGGAACTCACGACTGTTGGGGTGATGGACCGTCACCGCCTGTCCGAGGTCGATGACCCACAGCTGTGAGTCGTGGACGAGAACGTTGTACTCCGAGAGGTCGCCGTGGACCAGCCCTGCGCGATGGAGCCGGCGCATGTATTCGCGAACGACCTCGTAGGCCGTTTCGGGGTTTTCGAGGTGGACCTCGCCGAGACGTTTGGCGCGCTCGCCATCGGTTCCCAGAAACTCCATCACGAGGGCGTTGCGCTCGACGGCGAGCGGTTCCGGGACTCGCAGCCCTGCCCGCTTCGCCCGCTTGAGGTTGGCGAACTCCTTTTTCGTCCACGCGAGCACGACCTTCTTTTTCTTGTTGCCGATGTCATCGAAGCGCGGGTCGCCCTCCAGATACTGACGCATCTGAGTGAAATCGCTCGCGTTGATGCGGTAGATCTTCACTGCGACGTCGCGCTCGCCAGCGCTTGCGAGGAAGACGTGGGCTTCCTTTCCAGTCGATATCGGCCCGCCGAGCGCGTCGATGTGGTCGTGCTGGACGAGCGTGTAGAGCGCGCCGAGGGTCGCCTCGTCGAAGACACCACCTTCGACCTTGAACTGGTCGGCGTCCTTGATGCGTTCTCTGAACTTCGCAAACTCCCGGTCCTGTGTGCGGGCGGTGCGGTCGACCTCGGTATCCGAAACGTCGAGCGCCTCCCACTCGTCGCCCGGTGCATCAGTTGCTTCCTCGTCGAGCAGACCGTACTCGTCGGTCACGCGATATCGGCCCCCGCTCTACACGAAGTAGTCACGGCACGATTCCAGCAAACCGTACACGAGAGTGCGCAGAGCGCACTGGACGGATGAAAGCGTTCCACGCTAGTCGGTGATATGCCCCTCCTCGCGCAGTCGGTCGGCGTCCCCCTTGTCGTAGCGCCACTCGACGTCGGCCTTCTCGTCCTGCCAGTCCCACGGGTCGACGAGCACGACATCGCCCTCACGAATCCAGACGCGCTTTTGCATCCGCCCCGGAATCCGGGCGGTGCGGTCGGTGCCGTCCATACACCGTACCTGCACCCTGTTGGCCCCGAGCATGCCCGTGACGACGGCGAACAGCTCGCCCTCGTCGGGCATTCGGAGGCCCTTTTGACTCTCACCGTCGCTCATGGCACCTCTTCGACAGCGAGCGGTTTAAGTCTTCCAGCGGGTCACGACTCCATGATGAGTCCGTAGAGCAGGCCGACGAGTGCGCCATAGAGTACCCACGCGAGAAAGCCCACGGGTTGGAGGTTCGGAATCGCCACCGCCTCGACGCCGATGACGAACGCGAGCCAGAGCGGAATGAACAGTACGTAGACGACGAGCCAGATGGCGATTCCATAGATGATTCCGAGCGCGTTCGTCGTCACGGTGAGCGCCGAGCGCTGGAGCAGCGGGACGAGAATCTCCTTGAGCACCTCGTTGCGCTGTGAGAGGGAGATGACGCGATTGACGAAGGAGTTGATGGAACGGGAGACGAAGCGGACGAACAAGAGAGTGAACAGCGTGCTCAGGACGAACAGCACCGCCCAGCTGACGTTGTACTCGGGCCGGGCGACGAGCGCGCCGAACTGGAGGACACCACCACGACCGAGACCCGCCTGCAGGACGATACCGACGAGGATCGCGCCGACGAAACTCCCCGCAATCACCGCCAGTATCCCGTCGCCGCTCATGCGCGCTTGCGAACCGGTATCGGTCGCCATGATATGTCCTCGCTGGCGTCGAGGAAAAGCGTTCCTCCGCGGGTGACGGGTCGTTTTTATGCCGCCCCGTTTTCGACTCGTCGCCGAATCCATCGCGCCGAATCACAGAGCGGGATAACCGCGAAACCGGCCCAAACCGGGCTATGATATGCTGTACCAATGATTTAAGGGGCTGCCACGGGATGGGACGACGATGCGCGCCGTAGTCTTTCAGGGACCGGAAGAGCCGATGGCAATAGAGGACATCGACCGTCCCGAACCCGATGCGGACGGTATCGTCGTCGAGACCGAGGCCTGCGGGGTCTGTCGGTCGGACTGGCACGCCTGGAAGGGCGACTGGGATTGGATCGGGCTGATGATGCGGCCCGGGCTGGTCTTCGGCCACGAACCCGCCGGCACAGTGGTCGAGGTCGGCGAGGACGTCGAACGGATTCGGGAGGGTGACCGGGTGACGAACCCGTTCAACATGAGCGACGGCACCTGCATCCATTGTCGAGCCGGGCGGGCGAACATCTGCGAGCGCTCGGTGCCGATGGGCTTTCTCGACTTCCAGCAGGGGGCCTACGCCGAGGAGTACCCCGTTCGTGTCGCCGACCAGAACGCCATCAAACTTCCCGATGGCGTCGATTCGGTCGATGTCGCCGGACTCGGCTGTCGGTTCGCCACCGCGTTCCACGGGGTGGCCCATCAGGTCGATATCGACCCCGGCGACTGGGTCGCAGTGCACGGCTGTGGCGGCGTCGGTCTCTCCGCAATCCACGTCGCCGACGCGCTCGGCGCGAACGTCATCGGTGTCGACCTCAATCAGGCAGCGCTCGACAAGGCCGAAGACCTCGGCGCGGACGAAACGGTGAGAGCCGACGAGGTCAAGGACGTCCCCCAACAGGTCAAGGGGTTTACCGAATCGAGTCGCGGCGTCGGGGTGAGCGTCGATGCCTTGGGTATCGCCGAGACCTGTCGAAACTCGGTCAACAGCCTGATGGCGGGCGGCCAACACCTCCAGATCGGGCTGACGACCTCGGAGGAAGGTGGTGAAGTCTCGCTTCCCGTGGACACGATGGTGCAGGACGAGCGCGAGTTCTACGGCTCGTACGGCATGCCGCCCCACGAGTACGACGAGATGTTCCGGATGATGGACCGTGGAAAGCTCGACCCCGGACAGATCGTCACCGAAACCATCTCACTCGAAGACGTCCCCGACAAAGTCGCTGCCTTCGGCGACTACGACAACGTCGGAATCCCCGTTTGTAACGAGTTTTGAACCGGGCTTCGGGAGGAGTCGGCCAACCATCCGCCGCAAGTCATCGTTTTTAAACCGCCGACGAGGGATGGACGAGTATGCTCGACACACTCGGACTCGCCGGTATCGTCGGTGTCCTCTGCTGTCTCGGGGGGTTGGCCGTCATCGCGTACGTCGCGCCGGTCGTCGCCGGCGGGCTGGCGCTCGTGCTCGTCGGTCTCGCGCTCGTGGTGCGCGGCCTGCTCTCGGGAGTGCTCTCGGCGTTCGGGATGGACGGGATGCTCTAGTCGCTCTCGCCGCGGTCTTCTCGCGGGACGCGAGACGGCTACGCCGTCTCGTCCGAGGCGGTGGAACCGCCTCGCCGCCCGCTCGAACTACCCGAGGTGCTCCGCACCTCGCTGTCCGCCCGGTGTTCGCTGATGAGTTTATCGACCATCTCCCCAGTTTGGGATTTCCGGCGCTGTTCGGCACGCTCGCGCCAGCCCTCGATGGCCGTCTCGACCTCGTTTTCGCGCGCGACCGCGAGGTCGTCGAGTTCCTCGATGGTCACGTCCTCGGCCGGGGCGGTCGGGATTTCGTGCTCGAACAGTATCTCGCGGGCGACCTCCGAGAGACCGCCCGCCTTGAGCACGAGACGCGGCTCGCGCTCGGCGAGGGTTTCGGCGGTCGAGCGCCCCGCCCCGCTCGCATCGCGCAGATAGACGACGTCGCCGGGCGCGAGTTCCCAGCGCTCGTCGGCCGCCCGGAGCGCGCTCGTGGTGAACTTTGCCACTGGTTTGACGGGCACGAGACCCTGTCTCTTCTCGGCGACGTCGGCGAAGTTCGAGTGGTCGAGCCGCCAGAGTTCCTTCAACCGACTGAGTTTCGCCTCGACCTGTTCGGTTTCCTCGTGCTGGGCGTCGAGCTTTCGTTCCAGCTGTTCGTTTTCGCGCTCTAACCGATTGACCTCCCGACGTTCTCTGGCCTCGCGTCGCTCCTTGCGTTTGGCATCGGATAGCTCGCGTTCGTACTCGGCAATCGTTTCGTCCTTTTCCTCGATGGTCGCTTCGAGGTCCTCGACGTGTGCATCGAGGCGTTCGACGCGCGATTCGAGGTGTTTGATGCGCTTTTCCTCGGCGGTGAGTTCGCGCGGTTCGTGGGTCTCCTCGCTCTCGTCGCTGCCGTCGTCGTCCGCGAGATCGTCGAGGACCGCCTCGACCGATTCCTCGCCGGCGACCACGCGGGCGATGACGGCACCGGTCTCGATGCGTGGCGGCACCTTCTCCCCGATGCGCTCGACGGTGTCGGCGTAGTCGTCGAAAGCGTGGAGGGCGGCCGCCAGCGCGTCGCGCTCGTGGTCGTTGTCGTAGCCTTCCTCACGGGTGCGGTGTTGTTTCTCGTCGACGGGCAGGTCGCGCTCCGGTACCCAGCCCGCCGCCGAGAAACTCCGACGCATCTTTTCGACTGTGGAGGGCACCGGCTCGACGTCGGCGGCGACCACCACGGGCCGACCGCGCTCGATTATCCATTCGATGATATCGGCAGTATCGGCGGTTCTGGTGCTCAGTACGTCGAGCACCTGCCCGTCGAGGCCGACGATGGCGACGGCAGTCGTCGTCCCGGGGTCGATGCCGACGAGCACATGGTCGCGGCGTTTCGCGAGCGGGCGGAACTCGATGCCGTCGCGCCTGACGCGCTCGATTTCGACTCTGGTGTCGCCCGAGCGGTTCGCCGACACCGGAAGGGCGGATGGACGCGCCTCGACGGTGAAGACGGCGTTCGCGTAGCCGCCGTACTTCTCGGTCTCGTCCATTTCGTAGTCGAGTCCAGCGTCGTCGAGCGCGGATTCGACCTCGCGGGCGCGGCGCTTCACCGAGCCGTGAATCCGGCGAGTATACCTGTCCTCGGACCAGCCACCTTTGCCCGTCGACCGCCCGCGGGCGACCTTCACCTCGGTGGTGTCGGTGAACGCCGAAACTTCGCAGCCCACGTTCGCGGCGGCGAGACGGGCGGCGGCCTCGGCCTCCTTCATCGGCTTTTTGCCGTAGGGAACGCCATGACGGGAGGCCACCCGCGAGAGGGGTTCGGGCTGCTGGTCGCCGGTGACCTGCACCAGTTTGGTCTCGTCGGGCAGGCTCCCCAGAAGACGGACGAGCGCGTCCTTGTCGGCGGCGAGTTCGTAGACGTTGTCGGTGGCGACGATGGCTGGCTCCTCGCGGTCGATGAGCCGCCGGAGTTTGCGGTGCGAGACCACGTCGCGGTCGAACTGCTCGCCGTCGAACGCCACGACGGCGTAGGAGGGCGCATCGCCACGGACGTCCCCGCTCTGGACGTCGACGCCGAACACCACCGCATCGAGCGCGCTGATGCGACTGCTCACGCCAGCGGTAGGGAGGCTGTCGGCATAAATCCACGGCGGAAAACATGATGATTGTCTTACATTCGAAGAGAGTTTGCTGAGACGAGCCACAGATATATGATTGCGCTATTCCTTCGCCTGATATGGAGACCAAGCGTATCTTTGAAGTCATGGATAATATGAATGATTCGTACCTATTGCCATCGATTCAGCGAGAATTTGTTTGGGATACCAATGATATTATCGATCTATTTGATTCTCTGCTTCGAAACTATCCAATCGGCGCACTTCTACAATGGAACCTTTCTGCGGATGATGCTGCTGTGCAACCAATGTATCAGTTCGTGACCCACTATATCAGTGAGGCTAACTTCCCTCAGTCACTAACAACACCGACGTATCGAAACCCGCCATACGATTCTGAGAATCCTCTCCCTTCTCCTATCAAATTGGTTTTGGATGGGCAACAGCGATTGACGGCGCTCAATATTGGACTCCAAGGTTCATTCTACGAGCGGAAACATAATCATCCAAGCAACAAAGCGAGTTCGTGGGACCAGAAACGCCTGTATTTGAATATCCTTTCAGATCCCCGATCTGCTGACTCCGAACTCGGCAACAAATATGACTTCTCATTTCGGCCCGAGCAATCAAGGACCGTAGATACGTACTGGTATCCTGTACAGCGTATTATGAGTATCCGCAGCAACGATGATCTCTACTCTGAACGCCAGAAAATCAAAGATGAGGTACGAGGATTGATGTCGGACGCAGATGATGTAGACAATCCAGACACACGAATTCTAAATGTCGAACGCAATCTCGAAGACCTTCACCGTGCTGTCCACAAAGACCAGAAGCTCCACTTTTTCACCGAAGGGCGGTGGTGCAGAAGTCTTCACAAGGAATACGGTAGGACGGATTTGATGTGTCCAGCAAGTCCGTCCTACCGGATAATGCGACGGTCGAACAGGTTTTCAAAGCATTGGAGACCGAGACGG
>NZ_JBNTJU010000008.1:0-137624 GCF_051195015.1 Halococcus sp. AFM35 | reverse complement strand
ACTCTGATCCCGCCTCACGTCTGGTCTCTTTCAACGTATCTGCTCGTACCGTGATCGATAGAGTGGACAACTAGCGACAGTAGAAGGTCCCGCCCGAGCGGAGCGTGCGCCGGAGTTCACGGAGCGCCGTGTGGGGGTCGGCGGCGTAGTAAAACGCCTCCATCGAGAAGGCGTGGTCGAAGGCGTCGTCGGCGAAGGGGAGATGGTCGAAATCGCCGACGAGAAAGTCGATACCGTCCGCATCGGTGTACGACCGGGCGTTGCGTGCCATCTCGGGTGAACCGTCGAGACCACAGACGAGCGCGCCCGTCGTGTCGTGGAGGGCGCGGCCGGCATAGCCGCTGCCGGTGCCCAGATCGAGCACGTGCTCGCCCGCTGCGACGGGCATCCGCGCGAGGGCATGCTTTGCGGTGTGCCAGTGGCGGTCTTCCATCCCGCGGTCGCGCCCCTCCGTGGCCCACGCGTCGAACTCCTCTCTGACGGTCATGGCGGGACGAAGCGGGCGGGGGTGAAAACCCGTTCGGCGGACGCGACGGGAGAGCGCAGGCGTCTTGTTCGCCGGCGGCGAGCGGGTGACATGGCGAGATGGAGACCACACTTCCAGGTGGCGGACATCGCCCAGCAAGTCGTCGGCGGATTCTTGCTCGCCGGACCGTTCGTCGTCACCGAGGAGGTCTGGACGCTCGCGACGAACATGGAGAGGCCAAACGGCGTGCTAACGGTCGCCATCGTCCTCACCATCGGCTACGGCGCGCTGTACAAAGCTGACGACGACCGCGACCCCGAGCGCGAGCGGGCTGTCCTGCGGATTCCGGTACGGTTTATCTCGCTGATGAGTGTCTCCTTCGGCTCGGTGGTCGTTCTCGCGCTGGTGTTCGGCGCTCCGGAGACGTTCCTCGGAGCGGTAGCGCCCGGGGAGCGGTTGCTGACGACGCTGCGGGCGATATCGGTGGGCGCGGTGTTCAGCGTCGTCGGGGCGGCCACCGCCGATAGCGTTTTCTGATATGCGCAGGGATTAAGATGCCTCCCGCCGCCCTTCTGGGCATGGATTATGCGCTCGCAGTCGAGGACACCCCAGAGACGATTTCGGGCGGGACAGGTGTCCTGCTGGTGCATCCGAGCACCGGCGAGACCGACCGAATCGATACCGACTTCCTCAGCACGGACACCGACCACTTCCTCGTCGTCTCGACGCGCACGACCGCCCGCGAGGTCGAGCAGAAGCTCGAACACTACGACGTCGACCGGGAGAAGGCGACGATTCTCGACGCGCTGAGCATCGAGCGGGGCTACTCGCGCCGGTCCGGCGAGGGCGTCCATTACGTCTCCTCGCCCGACGACATCGAGGGTATCGTCGAGACCGTCGCGGAGTTTCTGGAGGGGCATTCCGGAAAGCTCCGAGTCAGCGTCGATTCGGTCACGGAGATGGCCTACTACGCCGACGAGGAGCGCGCCCGTGAGGCCGTCGAGGGGCTGCTCGACCTGCTGGACGACCACGACGCCGTGGGGCTGTTCCATCTCGCCGAGGAGGTCCACGATGAATCGGTCGTCGAGGAGTATCGGGAACTGTTCGACGGCGTGATTTCCCTCGACGTCGACGGCGAGGTTCGCGGCGACTTCTAATCGAGTTCGGCGAAGGTCCTTTCGGCCCACTCGACGGCGTAGTCGGGACCGTACTCGCGGTAGGCACGGGTATCGAGCGCGCCGAAGGGCGTCGGGATTTCGATGTCGTGTTTGACGCCGCTACAGGCGAGTTCGGCGGCCGCGGGAAAGGCGGTCTCGCCACCGGCGATTTCGCCCGGCAGGTCCGCGAGTCGCGGGGCGAGGCGCTCGCCAGCGTCGATCCACGCGGCGTGGAGGTCAGGGTGGTCGTCGTCCCAAGTAGTGAAAATTTCGCGGGTCGCGCGGCCGAGATAGGCGTCGTAGAGCGCGGCGGCGAGCTGGTAGGTTCCCGCCGGGTCGAACGGGGTCGCGTCGTCGAGGTCTCTGTACTGTGCGCCGAAAAAGCCGAGGAATTGTTCCGGTCCATCGAGACCGATTTCGACGAGCGACTCGGCGACGAGGAAGTCGATGAACGGGGCTGGAGACCCCGCGAGGCGGGGTTTGACGAAGACGGTTGGCGGGTGGGTTTGGACCGTCCACGCGACGCCGCCGTCGCCGGGCATACCGATAGTGAACGACGCGCTGGCGTAGTTGCGGAGGGATTCGGGCGCATCAGTTGGAAGCCACTCGTCGGGAGAGGAGACCGGGTCGAGCGCCTCACAGAGCGGGCCGAGCGATTCGGCGACCGCGGGGTCGAGGGTCTCGAAGTCCCGTTCGGTGTCGAGGACGAGCGCGTCGGGCGCGTGCTCGTCGCGGACGGCCGCGAGGTCGCCCGAGAGGTCGCGGCGGTCGAACATCTACGCGAGCGCGAGCGCGACGATGATGCCGACCGACAGCAGCGCGGAGACTCCGACCGTTCCCAGCACGATTTTGGTTGCCTGACTCATGCAG
This sequence comes from Halococcus sp. AFM35, assembly GCF_051195015.1. NCBI lineage: Archaea > Methanobacteriati > Methanobacteriota > Halobacteria > Halobacteriales > Halococcaceae > Halococcus > Halococcus sp. AFM35. Next base: position 135,131 of record NZ_JBNTJU010000008.1, on the reverse strand, counting down.
GGGGTTCTCGCGGCCCCCTGTTAAGTGCTTCAATCCCCGCCTCACCCGCCGTGCCACGACTCGGGCACTTCGATGACGTACTGGCCGTCTTCCTGGAGGGCGATGATGTACTCCTCGCGGTTGTAGAGTTCCATCAGGTTGAGTTCGTACTGGCCGGGTTCGAGGATTTTGATGCTCTCGAACTGGTCGTCGAGTTCCTGCCGGAGCGCCGCCATTCCCGCATCGTCCGCGTCGTCGCCAGCGTCGGGCGAGGGGGTCGTTTCGCCTGCGGAGCCGGACTCTTCGGCGCCCGCAGCGAGTTCGTCCGGCGACGCCACGTCGCGGCGGGCGTCGGCCTGTGCGCTATTCTCGGGTTCGGCGGTGACCGCCGGTTCATCAGGAGACGAGTCGGCGGGCGGTGGCTGGGTGGCCGCTGGACCGTTGTCGGGTTGGATATTCGGGGTAGCTGCGTCGGCAGTTTCGTCCGCCGACCGGGCAGCGCTCGATTCGCGCGTGTCGGCCGCCGGCTCGAACCGAAACTTGTTGCCGCCACAGTCCGGACAGCCCGACAGCATCTCCTTCGAACCGTCGGGAAACGTGTGGCCGCAGTCGGTACACTGGTGGGGCATTATCGGGACGTGGCCACCGAGCGCAAAGAGGGCGTCGGCAGCGTTGGGGGAGAAACGATGGTCGATGCGGTCACTTGCGGGTGACGAGCGCCGAGATGAGCGTCTCGTCCTTGTGGAGCGTTTCGAGGCGATTGGCCGGCCCGATAACGGTGAGTTTCGTCTCCGTCTCGCGGCCCATCAGCCGGTCGAGGAAGCCGCCGTTCGATTTCGTCGAACCGGGATAGGTCTCGATTTCGATGCCGGTGAACTCGTCGGGGCTGATTTCGGTCATCGTCACCTCGATGAGCTTCGACTCCTCTTCGGGGTCGAGACCCTCTTCGAGGATGACGATGTTGCCCTCGTGGACGCTATCGAGGATGAGGCGAATCTTCTCCATGCTCGCGAGCTGGTCCATCCGCTCGCCGCTGATCATGTCAAGCTGGACGCCGCTGCCGTCGTCGGCGTCGCCAGCGTCGTTGTCTGCTTCGGACATCAGCCGAAGTACTCCGCGATTTTCTCGTACACCTCGTCCATGTTCTCACCTTCGAGGGCCGACAGGGGAACCGTCTCGTGTTGGGGAAAGGCGTTCTTGATGCGCTGGATGCTTGCGTCCTCCAAGTCGATCTTGTTGGCGAAGATCAGAACGGGAAGGTCCTGGCTCTCGATGATGCCGACGAGCATCGTGTTGACTTGGGTGAAGGGGTCCTCGGCCGAGTCGAGCACGTAGATGACGCCGTCGACGTCCTCGCGGAGCCAGTGCATCGCCTCGGCGACGCCCTCGGTGGCCTCGCGCGAACGGCGCACGGCGTCGTCCTTCTCCATGTCGTGTTCGATGAACTCCTCGTAGTCGACCTTCGTGGCCACCCCAGGGGTGTCGACGATGTCGATGTTCACTGACTTGCCGTTGCGCTCGATCTCGATGTCCTCCTTCCGGCGCGCGCGCCGGGTCTCGTGGGGGATGTGGCTCTCCGGCCCCACGGCGTCGCCGGTCCAGTCGCGCGCGATGCGGTTCGCGAGCGTCGTCTTGCCGGCGTTCGGCGGCCCGTAGATGCCGATGCGGCGCTGTTTCTGCCCGCCCGAAAAAAGGTTCGAGATGCTGTCTCTGAGTCCTGCGAGTAGTCCCATTATTCTCTCCCACCCGCCCGCCGGGCGAATCCGGGCGTACAACGATACTGCATACACTTAAACCCACGTCAGACACGTATCAGGCTTGCTGATTCGACCGAGCGCTCTTCCGTCCCGATCTCGCCGTGCGCCAATTGTCGGTCGTCCTCACCATGCCGATCATCGATGTTCGTCTGCCGACCCCTTTCGACGTGTGGCATACTAGCACATTGTTTCGTACCCCCACCCCTTCGTTTCGAGTGGAACAGTGACCAGCCGACGTGTGGCGACGTGGGTTTCACGGAATGAGTGGCTGAAAGAATCCGTGTCGGGACGATAACCATCTATAATATGTTATGAAACGGCGAATGACCGTCGAAATCACTAGAAATATAAAAGGGTGTCGTTTATATGGGCGTCTTTCTCTTCTTCGGTTGCTGTTCGCACCCTCCTTACTTAATACTTCCCCAATCTAGAGACACCTCTCACACCCCTCCCATCCCTCTCAGCCGTTCCACCCGAAACGAAGGGGTGGGGGGGGTGTGAGGAACATCTCTAGATTGGATGGATTCATAATGCCGCTATCTGTCCTCGATAACCGCGCTCGTTCCGACCGATCCGATGCAGTCGTTCGTTTCCCCGTCTTCCCCGTCCGAATCAACAAGATTAATATATACCCAACCTCTGGTTCCGCTGCACGATTCACGGAGCACATCGACGCACACCACCCTCTCATATCGACGTAGCCGTCTTCTCTTCGGGATATACGACGTTCTTCGTTGGTGTGCGGGAACTCTTCCATCCGAAAGGAAGGGGTCAGACCGCGGGAATCGAACGGCAATGACAGGAAACGACCGACCATCCGACGACCGAACCGCTGGCGAGCCGCCGACACCGCCCGACAGCACCGATGGCGACGATAGCGTGAGTGCTGACGATAACGTCGGTGCCGACGACACAATCACTACTGACGACAGCGCCTCGACGGAACCGACCGCCAACCGTGCGACCGTCTCGACCGACTCCGGCGGTGATGGCGACGCTCGCGACAGTGACGACGCGGGTGGGAGCGACACCGATGGCGATGGGGACGAACCACGGACCGACGCCGCACCGGGGCTGTTCGACGACCTCCTCAGCGGCGAGCCGATATTCGAGAACAAGGACGTCCTCAGACCCTCGTACACGCCCGAGCGGCTTCCCCATCGCAACGAGCAGATCAACAACATGGCGACGGTGCTCGTCGGCGCGCTCCGTGGCGAAACCCCATCGAACATCTTGATCTACGGGAAAACCGGTACTGGAAAGACCGCGAGCGCGAAGTTCGTCAGCAACGAACTCGAAACCACCTCGCAGAAATACACCGTCCCTTGCGAGGTCGAATACATCAACTGTGAGGTGACGGACACCCAGTACCGCGTGCTCGCCCAGCTCGCGAACACCTTCATCGAGGCCAACGAGGCATACATCGAGGAGCGCCTCGCCGACCTCCATTCCCTCCACGAACGCGCCGAGACCGACCCGTCGGCGCTTGCCGATTCCGACATCGACGACGCCGAGTTCGATTCCATCGACGATGTCGAGGCCCGCATCGAGGACCTCGAAGCCGACCTCGCCGAGTTCGAACCCGTCCCGATGACCGGTTGGCCGACCGACCGCGTCTACTCCACCTTCTTCGAGGCGGTCGATTACCACGAGCGCGTCGTCGTCATCATGCTCGACGAGATCGACAAGCTCGTCGAGAAATCCGGCGACGACACCCTCTACAATCTCTCGCGGATGAACTCCGAACTCGAAAACTCCCGGGTCTCGATTCTCGGCATCTCGAACGACCTCAAGTTCACCGAGTTCCTCGACCCGCGGGTCAAATCCTCTCTGGGGGAAGAGGAGATCGTCTTTCCTCCCTACGATGCGACCCAACTCAGAGATATCCTCTCGGCGCGTGCGGACATCGCTTTCGTCGAAAACGCCCTCTCGGAGGACGTCATCCCTCTCTGTGCTGCCTTCGCCGCCCAGGAACACGGCGACGCCCGGCGCGCGCTCGACCTCCTTCGCACCGCCGGCGAACTCGCCGAGCGCGGCCAGACCGAGCGCGTCGACGAGGACCACGTCCGCGATGCCCAGGAGAAAATCGAACTCGATAGGGTCGTGGAGGTCGTCCGCACCCTTCCCACCCAGTCGAAGGTCGTCCTCTTCGCGGTCATTCTACTCGAACGAAACGGCGCACAGAACATCAACACCGGCGAGGTCTACAACATCTATCGCCGGCTCTGTGACGAGATCGACGCCGACGTACTCACCCAGCGCAGAGTCACGGACCTCATCTCCGAACTCGACATGCTCGGTATCGTCAACGCGGTCGTCGTCTCGAAGGGAAGATATGGGCGCACCAAGGAAATGAACCTCTCGGTCCCCATCGACGACACCGAAGCCGTCCTCACGAGCGACTCCAGACTCGGCGATATCGAGGACGTCCAGCCGTTCGTGCAGGCACGCTTCGACAGCTAACCCGCAACGCTCGGTCCGGGACTACCGATTCCCATCCCGATATCGGCGAGGTTCCAAGACGGACCGGTCGTCGAAACGGCGACAGTGGGGTCCGTCATACCGAACAGCAGCCGAATCCGGCCGAGCCACGGAATCTTGAACTCGGCGGTTCCAGTGACCCACTCGGGTTTGACGGGGCTGCTGATGGCTCCGTCGCCCGTGTCGACTTGGTCGTAGAGACCGTTGTTGTCGCCTTTGGTGATGAATCCGCCATGTGGGGCCGGACAGTTCGCCAACTCCTCGCAGTTGTCGGCCCCGCCGAGATACTCCTCGTTGGCCTCGTCGTACCAGTTCTCGCTGGCGTTCACCCAGAAGCGCGCGCGGTGGATGATGGGTGTCTCTCCCTCGTCGCCGTCGGGCTGATAGACGATGACGTCGCCATACTTGTTGAACTCCGAGTAGCCGGCGGCCGCGCCCGCTTGGTAGGGAACGACGCCGGTTCCGTTGTAGGCTGCCCCACCGGCGAAGCGGTGTTCTTCCATCAGGAAGACGAGGTCGCCCCGCTCCATGTTGGGTGCCATGCTCGAACTCTCGATGGCGACCATCGGCGGCCAGAGACCGGAAACAGCAAAGAGAACCAATCCGACCACCGCCACGACGGCGAGGCTCGAAAGCACTTCGCGGACGAACACGACCCACTCCTCGTCGGTGTTCATGAACCACCGCGCACGCGCGAGCGGTCCACTCTCCCCGCGTTCGCTCCCGTCATCATTGGCCCTGTCCTCCCGTTCGTCGCCAGTGAGTCCGTCGCTGTTCCATTCACTGTCGTTGGTCGTCTCGTCCGTTCCGGAGTCGGTCTCCCGACCGTCCCAGCGTCCGGGCCACCCCCCGTCACCGTCTCCGGAATCCATTGCCATCCATACCGCAGGCGGTCGTTTCAACGTTTCCTTCCGCCCCTCCGCTATCCTTTTGGTTCCCGCCGCGAAATCCGTTCTCGTGCCGCGTTCGACCTCGGTCCGTATCGTCACCGAACTCGCCAGCCGCGGCTACAACGCCGAGCGCGAGGCGGTCACGCTCATCGCCGGTGCGGACGACCCCGAACGCGCCATCGAGCGCGCCGTCGAATCGGTTCCCGACGAGGCGCTCACGCTCTCGGCCGAACACGTCAGAAAGAGCATCGACCCCGACGAATCCGACGCCACGACAGCGACTCACAACCCCCCTGTTTCGGGTGGAAACCCGGGTACATCGTCCGAAACCGAAACCACTGTTCCAGTTGAAACGAAGGGGTCCGGGGATGGCGATGCCGGTGTTCGACCCGAGCGCTCGACCGACTCGGAGCTGCGTTCGCTGGCCATCGACGGCGACATCACGGGTCGCTCGACGGGCACGGGCGAGTACGCCGATTTCGTGCGGACCTTCCGCGACCGCTACGAGCGCCTCTCGAAACTGCTGCGTTCGCGGGTCAACCACCGACCTACCGAGGCCGTTCACGCGATGGCCGGCGGCAGCGACGCCGCCATCGTCGGGATGGTTTCGGATATCCGCTCGACGGCCAACGGCCACTGGCTGGTCGAACTCGAAGACACGACGGGGACCTTCCCGTGTCTCGTCATGAAGGACCGCGACCTCGCCGGCGTCGTCGACGAACTCCTCCTCGATGAGGTCATCGCGGTCGAGGGCACGCTCGCGGGCGACGGCGGCATCCTGTTCGTCGATGAGCTTCACTTTCCCGACGTGCCGCGCACGTACTCGCCCTCGACGGCCGACCGCCACGTCCGCGCGGCGCTCATCTCGGATGTGCACGTCGGCAGTCAGGAGTTCGCCGCCGACGCGTGGTCGGCCTTCGCCGACTGGCTCCACACCGAGGAGGCAGCAGCCGTCGAGTACCTGCTGGTCGCCGGCGACATGGTCGAGGGAGTAGGAGTGTATCCGAATCAGGACGAGGAACTCGACATCGTCGACATCTACGCACAATACGAGCAGTTCGCCGAACATCTGAAGGAGGTGCCCGGCGACATGGAAATCCTCCTGATTCCGGGCAACCACGACGCCGTTCGTCTCGCCGAACCCCAGCCCGGCTTCGACGACGACCTCCGAGACATCATGGGCGCCCACGACGCCCGCATCTCGGGCAATCCCTCGACCGTCACGGTAGAAGGCGTCTCAATCCTGATGTACCACGGCGTGAGCCTCGACGAGGTCATCGCCGAACTCCCCGAGGAGAAAGCCAACTACGACGAACCGCACAAACCGATGTACCACCTCCTCAAAAAGCGCCACGTCGCGCCCCAATATGGGGGCCACACCCGTATCGCGCCCGAGGAGCGCGATTACCTCGTGATGGAAGACGTTCCGGATATATTTCATACGGGCCACGTCCACAAACTCGGCTACGGCAAGTACCACGACGTGCTCGCGCTGAATTCGGGCTGCTGGCAGGAGCAGACGAGCTTTCAAAAGAGCGTGAACATCGAACCTGACGTCGGCTACGCGCCCATCGTCGACCTCGACACGCTCGACCTGACGATTCAGAAGTTTCGGTGATCCTCGCCTACGAGTCGAGCCGGAACTTCACCGTTTTCGTCTCGCCGAAGCGCGGTCCCGCACCGACCTCCCGAAAGCCGGCGTCCGCTGCGGCGCGTCTGAGGTCGTCTCTTGACTCCTCGACCAGCAGTTCGACGTCCATATCCTCGTTTCGGGCGAAGCGTATCGGCTCGTCGAGCAGGCGCTCGACCGCTTCTCGTCGTCCGTCGAACTGGGTGATATGCACCGCGTCGCGGCGGGCATCGAAACTCACGAACCCGACGATGTCATCGGCTTCCTCGGCGATGGAGACGGTTCTATCGTGAACCAAATCGACCATCGTCTCCGCCGGTGCGTCGGCGAGCGCGGCCAGCCGTCCGGCGTCGGCTTCGACGGCATCGCGCACCTCCATACCCCGCCATCGGGACGGAGACGCCTAAATCCCCCGACCGACCGGAGACCGCGACGCCGTGGATGGAAGCAGTTATCCGCCACCGAGACCACCGCCAATCATGCACCACAGTCACATGGGTCGGCTTCGCCAGCGGAGGGTAGGATGCGCGTCGTAGCGAAATTCGGGGGAACGAGTTTGGGAAGCGGCGACCGCGTGAACCGTGCCGCCGATTCGGTCGCGGCCGCGGTCGAAGCCGGCCACGAGATCGCCGTCGTCGTCAGCGCGATGGGGTCGACGACCGATTTCTTGCTGCGGGAGATCCAGTTCGATGCCGAGGAGGGCGACAGAGCAGAGATCGTCAGCATGGGCGAGCGTACCTCCGCACGGATGGTCAAGGCCGCCCTCTCGGCGCGCGGGGTCGATGCCGAGTTCCTCGAACCCGGTGGCGAGCACTGGCCGGTCGTTACCGACTCTCGGGGGGAAGTCGACGTCGAGGAGACCACCCGCCGAACGCAGGCACTCGCCGACCGGATGGGCGGCACTGTCCCGGTGATCGCTGGCTTTCTCGCCGAGGACCACGCCGGTTCGGTCACCACCCTCGGCCGCGGCGGCAGCGATACGACCGCGGTCATGTTGGGAAACTATATGGACGCCGACGAGGTGGTCATCGTGACCGACGTCGAGGGCGTGATGACTGGCGACCCCCGGGTCGTCGAGGGCGCTCGGAATGTCGCCGAAATCAGCGTGGACGAACTCCGCAACCTCTCCTTTCGCGGGGCGGAGGTCATCGCCCCGAGCGCGCTCAACTACAAGGGCGGCGATCTCGGGGTGCGGGTCGTCCACTATCAACACGGCGACCTGTTGCAGGGTGGCACCAGCATCGAGGGCACCTTCGAGACGCTCATCGACCTCCAGGAGACGCCACTCTCGTGTATCACTGTCGCGGGACGAGCTATCAGGAACCGTCCGGGAATTCTCGCCACGCTCTCGGGCGCGCTCGCCGACGTGGACATCAACATCGATGCGGCGGCGAGCGGTCTCGATTCGATCACGTTCTATCTCTACACCGACGACGCAGCCGAGGCCGAGACGGTGCTCCACGAGCGCGTCATCGACGAGGACGCCCTGTCGAGCGTCACAGTTGATGAGGAGATCGCCGCCCTCAGGGTCACCGGCGGCGAACTCCCGACCCAATCGGGCGTCGTCCAGGGAATGGTCGAGACCCTCGCCGACGAGCACATCGCCGTCCACGACGTCATCACGAGCGCGACCTCCGTGGCGGTGTTCGTCGACTGGGACGACCGCGAGCGGGCGCTATCGGTGATTCAGGACACCTTCTAGCGGCCCTTCCGCAACCGACTCCCGATCTTCTCGGGTAATCCCGCCTCGCTCACTGCGCGCTCGACGGTTTCGATGTCGTACTCGACTCGGTGTTCGGTGACGTTCATCGCCTCCAAATCCACTGTCGCGTAGGCCGCCCGCGGGTCGCCATCGCGCGGCTGGCCAACGCTGCCCGGGTTCAGCACGATACCCTCGTCGTAGGACTCGTAATGTTGCACGTGCGTGTGGCCCAGCACGAGCACGTCCTCGTCGCCGAGCATGTCGGCTCCGAACATGTCGGGGTACGTGTAGCGGTCGGGGTCGTCGGGATGGCCGTGGACGATTTTCACCCGTCCATCGCACTCGGTACGCTCGTCGGGTAGGTCCGCGAGCCATGCCAACTGCTCGTCGTCGAGTTGCTCGCGGGCGTAGGCGACGCCAGCGCCGGCCATGCTATTAAAGGAAAAGCTCGTGCCGGTGGCCACCGCGCGGTCGTGGTTGCCCATCACGGTCGGAATTTCGCGCTCGCGCACTGTCTCGACGCACGCGCCGGGCCACGGGTTGTACCCCACCACGTCGCCGGCACAGACCAGCCCATCGACGGCCGGCATGTCTCCGAGGACCGCTTCGAGTGCGACCCGGTTGCCGTGGACGTCCGCGATGACACCGATAGTCATACTTCGGCTACGACCTCGCCGGACTTCAATCGCCGTTCTCGATGGCGGTCTCGAATCCCTTCCCTTCTCGCGCGACGCCGGCCGCACAGACCGGATGCTCGAAGTCGGCGTCGTAGACGGCGCTCGCCGCCTCGTCGGCGCTTTCGACGTCGAACTCCGTCGGTTCTGGACTGTCTCTCTCGTAGGTCGCCACCAGCGTCGGCTCCGCCACCTCCTTCACAACGAGTCCGTCGCGTCGGACGATGCCCACATAACTTTTTTCGCCGACGACGCCGGCGATGCGCGGGGTGTCGTAGTCGTCCTTCTCGAAATCAAGCGCCAAGAGGGAGAGGGCGAGCGCGTCGCGGGCGGGATACCCCATTGTGACCTTCTCGGCGATGGGGTCGGTGTGCGAGCCGTTGCCGATGACCGCCCCTCGCTCCGTGGGTCGCACACAGTTGTACGAGACGTAGGGGTTGTCGGTCGCCCCGGCGTCGCTTGTCGGCACCACGGTGAGCATGTCGTCGCGCTCGATGATTTTCCGATTCGGGAACGACCGCGAGGAGACCCGATACGCGCCGACTCTGGGACCGACGACGAGGAACCGTCCGACGTACATGCCCGTACTGGCTCGCGGAACCGAAAGTAGCCGTCGAAATCCTCGACCGGCCACCGGTGCCGTCGTCACCGTTTGCGCCACGCGAGCGCGACGATGAGGGCTGTCGCCGCGGCCAGCCCGAGATTTAACAGTACCAGCGGATGGGTTGCGTTCGCTGTGACGAACGAGATGATGGCCGGAACAGCATCCGAGATGAGTGAGAACGTACCCAGTACCAAGACGAACCCCAGATAAGCCACCACGACTCCACCGATGAGCCGAAGCGTATCCATGGACATCCGTCGATTGTATTTCGGGTATCTCTTCCGGGAAGCCGACCAAAACTGTAGCTATCTGCTACCGGTTTCGGCTGATTCGGCACGGAACCGTTCCAACAGGGATAAGTAGAGACGGCTGCAACGACTATTTACAGTCCCATGGGGTAGCGGCCAATCCTGAAGCCTTCTGGGGGCTTCGACCCAGGTTCGAATCCTGGTGGGACTATCTTCCGGCCGTTCGAATTATTCCTTCTCGTTCCGTCCGCACGGAAACAGTACGTTTTTACCAGACCGCGCGAACCCTCCGAAGACTCGTTTTATGACCTACCGGCCCACGGTTCGTCCGGTGTTCGACCCCCTCTCGCCCCCCTGCCTCGGGACGGGCCCGATAGCCGCAGCACTCGGGTTCGTTTCGCTGCCTTTCCGGTAGCCGCAATTCCTCTCGACCACGCACGTACATGCTGATATCCACCGAGCTGCTGGCCCAGTGCCGGCGCTCGCACGACCGCACACCGCACGAATCACGACCGAATCGCACGCGCCGATGTCCGAAGCGCCGACGAGGAAACCGCTCGTCCGCTCTCCTCGGAGCTACATCGACGTCCCTCGGGGGTGGTCGCCGATGAGCGCCCTCGACCGGGCGCTGTGGCGCAACGGTGACTTCCGGCGCTTCTTCGCCGGACAGTTCGTCACGAACGCCGGGGACAGCCTCTACACGGTGGCGATGCTCTGGCTCGCCTTCGAGCTGAGCGGCTCGACGTTGGTCACTGGCGCGCTGAACGCGATACTGCTGCTGCCGTGGCTATTACAAGTGTTCGCCGGACCGCTCGTCGACCGCCTGCCGCTCGACCGTGTCCTCGTCGGCTCGCAGGTGATTCAGGGCACCGTCGTGCTGGCCCTGCCGCTGGCGGCGGCGACAGGGTACTTGGACGTCGGCGTCCTGTTCGCCGTCGCGCCGGTGTTGATGCTCGCGTCGCTGCTGACGGAACCGATGGAGACGGCACTGTTGCCCCGTATCGTCGACGACGAGCGCCTCCCCGGCGCGAACGCGGCGCTCTCGACCGTGACGCTCGGGCTGGACATGGTGTTCGACGCGCTTGGCGGCGGCTTCGTCGCCGTCTTCGGCGCGACGACCTTGTTCCTCGCCGACTCGGCCACGTTCGCCGCCGCTGCGCTGTTGTTTGCCGGTATCAGGCTCGGCACCGCGACGGAAACCGACGAACACACCGAGTCGAGGGGCGAAACGGTCGTCTCGACTGTACGCTTGGTGCTGCGCTCGTACGTCTCGGATCTCCGGGACGGGGTTAGGGTGCTCAGCGGGACGGTGTTCGTCGAACTGATACTGACGACCGCGGTGGCGAACTTCACGACCGGCGTCGCGCTGGCGATACTGCCGGCGTTCGGCGACGGTCTCGGCGGTCCCGCGGTCTATGGCCTGTTGCTGGGCGCGCTCGGAATCGGCCGGCTCGTCGGCTCGTTCGTCGGTCCGTGGTTCGAAACCGTTCCCTACGGCAGGCTGCTCGTCGCCCACGGGCTGGGTGCCTGCTGCTGGCTCGCGGCAGTTCTCGTGTCGTCGCCAGCGCTCACAGTCGTCTTGTTCGGTCTCGCGTGGATACCCGCTGGTATCTCGGGCGTGCTCGGTTCGACGCTGAACCAGCGGGTGTTCCCGACTGACCTACTGGGTCGGGTTTCGGCGACGAAAGGCACCGCTTCCGGAGCGACCCTCCCGCTGGGTTCGCTCATCGGTGGTGCGGTCGCCGAGGTGCTGGGAACGACGACGATGGCGCTGGCTGCCAACGGCTTCGCCTTCACGGCCGTCTACGTCCTCCTGCGCCCGCGGCTCAGACGGCTTCCCGCCGTCGGGGCGGCAACGCCGGAGGACTTTGACGTGGAAACGACCAAATAAGCGACCGGTAGAAACCATCCTCAGTTTCGAGCTTCCTCGCCGTGCCTCGTCGGGCTGTATCTGTGCGTTCGACCTCTCGTGACCTGCACTCAGTGCTTGGCTGCCAACTCGCCGCCACACTCCGGGCACGTCTCGGTCTCCTTTTGGCTCTCGTAGCCACAATCCAGACAGATGAATATCTCGTCGCTCTCGTCCGGCGTTGGTTGGTCCTCGTGGCGTGTCATGTGCTCGTTTGGGGCGGAGAGCGGATAAGCGCCCTGGCCGGTGCGAAAGCCGCCTACTCCGGCGGGACGTTGCCGGTGAGCACGTTCTTCATTGCGTGCAGGCCGGTCGCCGCGAGCACCACGAGGAGATTCAAGAACGCGTGCGGCACGACCGTCTTCGTCCGGCTCAGTCGACTGCCACAGGCCGGACAGGTCGTTCGGTCGGGGTCGAAGCGCTCCCCGCAGACCGTACACTCCCGGACGAGGCGTTCGCGGTCGCTCTCGATGCCGACTTCGCCGTCGGCCAGCCCCGCCGCCCGCTTGATGCGCTGGGTGAGCGCCATCAGTCGTCGGACTCCGCGAGCGTTCGGTCGCCGCTCTCACGGGTCGTGCGCGCCGGGTCGGGGTCGTCGCCCGACCGAAGTCGGACGCTCGTGACCTTGTACTCGGGCGTTTTCGCCGCCATGTCGAGGTCGTTCTCGTCGGTAAGGGTGTTGACCGCCGACTCGGCGAAGTGCATCGGCACGAACACGGTGTCCGCTCCGGGCCGCTCGGTGACCTGTGCTTTGACACGAATCGTCCCGTGACGGGATTCGACGCGGACGTACTCGCCGTTCTCGATGCCGGCATCGGCCGCGGTCTCGGGATTGATTTCGACGAAGTCCTCGCCGACGTAGGACATGATACCCTCCTCGCGGTGGGTCATCGTCCCGGTGTGGTACTGATAGAGTACCCGCCCCGTGGTCATCGTGAGCGGGAACTCATCGCTACTGAGGTCGGCCGGCTCGTTCGGTCCCGTCTCGATGAACGACGCCTTGCCGTTCGCGGTGTTGAACTCCTCTTCGTACAGCCGCGTGGTGCCCGGGTGGTCGTCGTTCCAACAGGGCCACTGGAGTTCCGCGCCGTTTTCGAGACGTTCGTGGCTGATGCCCCCATAGATGGGCGTCAGCTCGGCAATTTCGTCCATGATGTCCGATGGCGAGTCGAACGCCCAGTCGTGGCCGAAGCGCTCGGCGAGCGCCTGCACGATTTCCCAGTCACCCCGACAGTTGCCCTTCGGTTCGATGGCCCGCTTGACCAACTGGACGTGCCGGCTCGAACTCGTGAACGTGCCGTTGGACTCGACGGCGGTCGTCGCCGGCAGCACGACGTCAGCGTGTTCGGCCGTCTCGGTGAGGAAGATGTCCTGTACGACGAGGAAGTCGAGGTCGGCCAGAATGCGTTGGGAGTTCTCGACGCCGGGTTCCGAGAGCGAGGCGTTCTCGCCCATGATGTACATCCCCCGGAGGTCGCCGCGGTCGGCCGCGAGGAACTGCTCGGTCGTCCGCCACCCCTCCTCTTCTGGCAGGTCGGTTCCGTATGCCTCTTCGAACTTCTCGCGAATCTCCTCGTCGGTGACTGGTTGATAGCCGGGGAAGTTGTTCGGCAGCGGTCCCATGTCCCCGCCACCACCTTGGACGTTGTTCTGGCCCCTGAACGGCGACAGCCCCGCACCGGGCTTGCCGACGTTGCCGGTGACGAGCGCGAGGTTCGACATCGAGATGATGTTCTCGGTGCCATTCGTATGCTCGGTCAGCCCGAGCGTCCAGCAGAAACAACACGAGTCGGCTTCGGCGATGGTCTCGGCGGCCGACGCCAACTCCTCGGGCGGCACTCCCGAAACCTGCTCGACGTACTCGGGGGTGAACTGGTCGAGATGTTCCTTCAGGTCTGCAAAGCCCTCGGTGCGCTCGTCGATGTACGCCTCGTCGTGGAGGTCGTGCTCGATGATGTATCGAGTGAGACCGTTTATCCACGCCGTGTCGTAGCCCGGATTCGTCCGGGTGTACTGAGTGGCGTATTCGGCGATTTGGACCTTCCGCGGGTCGAAGACCACCATGTCGGCTCCGTCGGCGACGTTCTGTTTGATGCGCGTCGCCAGCACTGGATGGGCCTCGGTCGTGTTCGACCCCGAAAGTAGGTAACAGTCCGTGGTTTCGAGGTCGTCCATGCCGACTGATGCCGCGCCGTAGCCGACGGTCTGTTTGAGCGCCGCGACCGTCGGCGCGTGACAGAGCCGATTGCAGTTATCGACGTTGTTGGTGCCGATGACCTCGCGGGCGAAGCGCTGCATCGCGTAGTTGTCCTCGTTCGTGGCCTTCGAAGAGGAGATCAGCCCGAGGGCGTCCGCGCCGTCCTGTTCGATGATGTCGCCGAGACCCTCCACGACGCGCGCGAGCGCCTCGTCCCACGACGCTTCTCGAAATTCGCCGTCCTCTTTGACGAGCGGTTCGGTGAGGCGGTCGTCGCTGTTCACGTAGTTATAGCTGAACTTCCCTTTGACGCAGGTCGAAATCCCGTTGATGGGCGCTTTCTCCGGGTCCGTGGGTCGCGCGCCGAGCACCTCCCCGTCTTTCGTGTGGAGGTCGAACCGACAGCCGACCGCACAGTACCCACAGGTCGTATCGGTCACGTCGACGTTCTGGAGGCGGTAATCGGAGAGGGCGTCGGCCACGTCGAACAGCCGCCCCTCGGTCATCGTGTTCAGCGCGACCGACTCGGTCGCGTGCTCGAACGCTTTGAACGGTGCCGTCTTCGTCACGTCCGTCTCGCTCGCTTCACGGGCTTGGTCGCGTGCGCGCTCCATGAAGCCTGCGACGCCCTTCTTGTCGTCCCCGCCCCCGTCGCCGTCAGTCATCGCTTGCCTCCCCATCAAGGGCATCGTCCTCGTAGGTCTGATTGCCCTTCATCGGTGTCGCGGGGTTGGGCTGGCCGTCGTAATCCTCGCCGATGGTCTCGCCGATGGAGTTCTCCTGGGTGAATCCCGGAATCGGGATGGTCGCCGCATCGGTGTAATCCTGCTCGACCAAGGCCCCAGTGGGACAGACCGTCGCACAGTGGCCACAGGAGACACACGTCGAGTCCATCATCTCCTCCGCACCGTTCTGGAAGCCGATGCGCGTGTCTGCACCCGACCCCTCGATGCGGAGCACACCCTCGACCTGCACGTCGTTACAGGCCTCGACGCAACGATTGCAGAGGATGCACTTGTTGCGGTCGATCTGGATGAACGGCGAGGACTCGTCGATTGGTTCGTACTCGTCGCGGTCGTCGAACACGCCATACCGGGGCACCTCGACGTCGGCCTCGATGGCGGCGTCCTGTAGCTCGCAGCGTCCGTTCTTCCCGCAGGTCGTACACCGGAGGTTGTGGTCCGAGAGCACGAGGTCGAGATTGACCGACCGCGCCTCCTCGGCTTCCGTACTATTGGTCTCGACCGTCATCCCCTCCTCGGCGGGGAAGCTACAGGACGGAACCAATCCATGCTCGTCGGTCTCGACCATGCAGGTCCGACACTCGCTGCGCGGGCCGATTCTATCGGTGTCCTCGCGGTCGTAATAACAGAGCGCCGATAGCTCCTCGTCGGAGCCCACCTGTTCGAGCGCGTCGATGAGCGTCGCCTCCTCGCCGACAGTCACGTCCTCTCCATCGACGGTGAGGCTGCTCGTCTCGCGTGCGCCCACGTCGGGGTCGGTCGCGGTGCCCGTGTTGAAATGCTCGGTCAGCGGCGGATGCGGCCGCGGGTCGTCGACTGACGGCACGCTCGGTAGCGATTCGGCTCGTCCGGTGTGGTCGGTGCTCATATCAGTTGCTCTCCATGCAGACGCCGCTCGGACAGCGCCCCTCGGCGTGGGCGGCGATCTCGCGCTCGAAGGCGTCCATCGCCGTCGTCACCGGCCGCGGGGCGGCCTGCCCGAACTCGCAGGTGCTCGATTCGGCCACGACACGACTCAACTCGCGCAGCTCGCTCGGTTGGTACTCTCCGTCATATACGTCGCGCAGCAGGTCCACGAGCTGTTTCGACCCCTCGCGGCAGGGCACGCATCGGCCGCAGTTCTCCTCGCGGGCGAACCTCGCCCGCGAACCCGCGAGTTCGAGCGCACAGGTCGCGCCGTCGAACAGTTCGATGGCCCCTTCCGTACCGAGACGCGCACCGGCGAGTGCTGGCGCGCTCGCGGGCACGTCGAGCGAGCGCGTGATACCCCCGAAACGACCGCCGACACAGGCCATCTTGTACTCCTCGCCGCTGGCGGCCGTGACCGCTGCCGCGAGCGCGGTGTCGGTGGGAAGTTCGACCGTCGTCGACCCGGCCACGCCGTCGCCGGTCACGGTGAGGAGTCTGGTTCCGGGGTCGGCTGCGCTCGACTCGAATTCCTCGGATGCAGCGACGAACGCACGGACCTGCGCGACCGTCCGCGGCGTGTGGATGACCGTCGGCCGGCCGTGCAGTCCGCTCTCGCTCGGCCCGGGTGGGCGGAGGCGGGCTTCGAGGCGCTCGGCTCCCTCCATCGATTCGAGCGCCATCGTCATCTCGCCGGCGATATACCTATCCGGGCCGGCGACGATGTCGAGGTTCGTCTGCGTATCGACGTTTGCGGCGGCGTCGCGGACCCGCTCGGCCGCGAGGTCCTCGCTTTCGTTCAGATAGACGACGACGTCCGTGGCGTCGACGACCGCCGCGACCGCGAGCGCGCCGTCGAGCACTGCTGCCGGGCGGCTTTCGAGCAGGAGTCGGTCGCCGCCGACCGCCGGGTCGCTCTCGTTGCCATTGACGACGACCACCGGCTCGCCGTCGGTCTCGCGGGCGGTGGTCCAGCCCTCTACAACTGGCTCGTCGGTGTGGCCGTCGCCGCGCCCGCGTCCGAGCAGGCCCGCGCCGGCAACGCTCTCGAAGAGGTCGTCCGGCTCGTCGCGCGCCCGCTCGGCGAGCGCATCGTCGAGCGACGACGGCTCAGCCCAACCACAGCGCGCAAGGACGCGCCGCCGACCCCCGGCGAGCGGTCCCGTCTCGGGCGTCGGCAGTCGCTCACCGTCGCCTTCGACGACCGCATGCGCACCGTCGGTCGGGAGTTCTCCATCGTCGAGCGTTTCGACCAGTTCGCGGGCGTGTTCGGGCGCGACCTGTGAATGGAAGGCCGTCCGTCCGCCCGCCGTGGCCATCACCACCGGGGCGAGACCCGCCGCACCGGTCGGTCCCACTTCACGGATACGGGCGTCGGTCGCCGTCTCGCGCGCCGCTTCGAGTACGGCCCGTGCGCGGTCGTACGCCGCGGAGCCGATGGCGACGCGAACCGTCGGCGTCATCTCCTCGTCTACCATCGATTGACTGTTCTCGGTGAGGGCTAAAAGGATTGTTCACAGCTCCCGAACACGACGACTGTGACCGCTCAGGCGTTCAGCACCTGCCGCAGCACGTCGGGTGCGTCCGCGAGCGCATCGTCCAACTGCTCGGTTTGCGGGCCGCCGCCTTGAGCGAAATCCGGCGGACCGCCACCGCCGCCGCCGACGCGCGCCGCGAGTTCGCCGACGACCTCGCCGGCGTCGATGCCCACGCCGTCGGGCACGGCGACGACAAACTGCGCGCCGTCGGTGCCGCTCCCGACGACCGCGACCTGTCCATCCTCCGCGAGCGCGTTCGCCGTCGCGCGCAGTTCCTCGATGTCGCTGTCGATGCGCTGGATGACGGCCGTCGCCTCACCGATATCGACCTCTTCGCCCTCGACGCCGCCGCTGGCGCGCGCCTCGGCGAGCTGGGATTCGAGGTCTGCGATGCGCTTGCCGCGCTCTTTCCATTCGGTGAAAAAGCGTGCAGCGGTCTCGGGAACCTCTTCGGGTGTCACGTCGAGCGTCTCGGCCGCCGCGGTGAGGGCGTCCTCGGTGTCTTGGGTCGCCTCGATGGCTGCCCGCCCCGCCGCAAAGGACAGACGCTCGACGCCGTCCTGGACGCGCTCGGTGTTGAGAATCTTTATCGTTCCGATGTCGCCCGTCCGCGCGACGTGTGTCCCGCCACAGGCCTGGACGTCGTCGGCCACATGGATGAGTCGAATCCGCTCGCCCGGTGGAATCCCACCTTGATAGAGGTCGAATCCATACCTGTCCTCGGCGTCATGGCGGTCGGGCCACTCCGAACTGACCGAGACGTTGTCGGTAACGATGTCGTTGGCGAGACGCTCGATTTCGCGCACCTGCTCGCGGTCGATGCGGTCGTAGTGGCGCACGTCGATGCGCGACCTCTCGGTGCCCTTCTGCGCGCCGGCCTGCCTGACGTGCTCGCCGAGGACCTGCCGTGCGGCGTGAATCACGATGTGGGTCGCGGTGTGGTTGCGCATGAGCTGCCGCCGCCTCCCGGAGTCCACCTGTCCGCGGACGAACTCCCCCGTACCGGGGTTTCCGTCCGTACGGTGGACGACGACGTCGCCCTCGCGCCACACGTCCTCGACGTCCACGGTTGTATCGTCCGTGCTCAGGGTACCTGTGTCGGCGGGCTGGCCGCCCCCCTCGGGATAGAAGAGGGTCCGGTCGAGCACCACGTCGTAACCCGCCTCGCGCTCGAAGACGTCGAGCACCATCGCCTCGAACTCCATTCGGCTCTGGTCGTCGTAGTAGAGCAGTTCGGTTGCGGGCAGGTCGGCGACGCGCTCGTCGGTCTCCGTTCCTGTGTCCGCGACCACGCCCTCCTCCCCGTGGCGGGCGGCCACGAGGCTGTAGAAGTCGTCGGGCACCGACACGTCAGTTCCCTTCTCGCGGGCGATGTCGGCGACCATGTCCGGCTGAATCCCGTGGGAATCGTAGAGTTCGATGAGTTCGCCGGTCGGGATTTCCTCGCCGCGCTCGGCGTACTCCTCGGCGAGTTGGCGCACGCGCCGTCCGCCGCGTTCGAGCGTCTCGCGGTACTTCTCCAGTTCGGTGCGAACGATGTCCCGAATCGTATCACGATTCTCGTAGCCGAGGCGCTCGGCCTGCATGTCCACCAATTCGTCGAGCGGCGCATCCACTCCGACTGTGTCACAGAGCCGCTTCGTCCGTCGGAGCACCATCCGCGCGAGATATCCAGTGCCGACGTTCGAAGGCACGATCTCGTCGCCGAGCATGTAGGCCAGCGTCCGGCAGTGGTCGGCGATGGCGTAGATGGCTTCGAGGGGTTCGAGCAGTGCTTCGAGTTCCGCAACGTCGACGCCGATCTCCTCGGCGATGGTCCCGCGAGCACGCTCTGCGTCCTCGGCCTCGTCGATGTCCATGTGACCCGCCAGCGTCGCCGCGCGCGTGACGACCTCCTCCTGCTCGTCGGTGTGGTCGATTCCCGCATTTTGCTTCAAAAACGCAATCATCTCGGGGTAGATGGCCTCGTACACCGTGGGCGTGCCCTGAGAGACCCATGTCCAGCGCTCCAAGCCGTATCCCGTGTCGACGATGTACGTGTCCATCTTCGAGTACGTGTTGCCGTCTTTCATCTCGTACTCCCCATCCGGGTCCTGTTCCATCGACATGAAGACCAACGTCGCGAGCTCGACCCCGCGATAGATGACCTCGATGGCCGGGCCGGCGTTGCCGCCGCCGACCCACGGGTCCTCGATGTAGGTTATCTCCGCGGGGTTGGCTCCCATCGACTCGAAGAACGCGTCGCAGTATCTGACTGTCTGGTCCTTCCAGTACACCTCGCCCTCGTAGGCGTACTGGCCGGGCTCCTCGATGTCCTCGCGCGCGTTGAAGGCGTGGTGGGCCATCATCTCGAAGGCCATCGTGTGCCGGCCCGTCTTACCCACGTTGTCGATGTCCTGCATCCGGATGCAGGGCTGGGAAATCGTCAAGGGGTTCGCGGGTGGCGGCGTCGCCCCGCTCGTCACCAGCGGCTGGAAGTCATAGACCGAGGCTTGGGTGAGCAACACGTCGTCGCGCCAGCGATTGGCCGCGACCGGGTACGGCTCGATGCGCTCGTGGTCGTGGTCCTCGAAAAAGGAGAGAAACGCCTCGCGCATCTCCTCCAGACTGTACTCGGCGTCGAGACTCGGATTGCCGATGAAGGCGTACTCCGCACACGGCGGTTCACCGCAGTTCTCGCGCTCGGCGTCGCGCGTCCAGAAGAAATCGCCGCAGTCGGGGCACTCCTTCCGGACGAACCCCTCCTCTTCGAAGTAATCGAGGCGGTACTCCGCTTCGAGCGTACTCATGCTATCCGCTCAAGCCACCGTTCGCCTAAAACAGTTGCGTACCGTTTCGAAACGGTTGGTTCGCGGTCTCGTCGGGTGATTTCACGGGCGCGCACTCGCCCGAGTGCTACCCGGCGGCAGGGCTAAATCGGTGGCTTCCCTATCTACCCTCTGTCCACGGTCAACTGGCGCTCACTCCCCGACCGCCGCCCGCTCGTCACGCTCTCGTCGGTCGTCGCGGCCTGTATTCTCCTCGGCGCGGCCGGCGGTCTCATCACGGCCCCACAGATCGAGACGTGGTACACCACCCTCGACAAGCCGGGATTCACGCCGCCGAGCTGGGTCTTCGGGCCGGTTTGGACGACACTCTATGCCCTCCAGGGCGTGGCCGCGTGGTTCGTCTGGAAGGCGGGTCTCGACCGCCGCGCTGTCAGGGTCGCGCTTGCGCTCTTTGTCCTCCAGTTCGCGTTCAACGTCGCGTGGTCACCCGCCTTCTTCGGTCTCGAATCACCCACTTTGGGTCTCGTCGTTATCGTTCCGCTCTGGGTCGCCATCGCCGCCACCATCGCCACCACAGCGCGCGTCGACCGCCGGGCGGCGACCCTGCTGGTACCGTATCTCGCGTGGGTCTCGTTTGCGACGGCGCTCAACTACGCCATCTGGATGCTCAACTGAGTCATAGCCCCCAGAACAGCGAGATTCCGAGTACCGTCACGACTGACAGCAGGATTTGCAGGGGTGCGCCCACCCGGAAGTAGTCCGTGAACCGATAGCCGCCCGGTCCATAGACCAGCAGGTTGGTCTGGTAGCCAATCGGCGTCATGAAATCCGCACTCGCCGCGAACGTCACGGCGAGGACGAACGCGAACGGGTTCGCGCCGATGGTTCCGGCTGTCGCCACCCCCACTGGAATCATGAGCACGACGCTGCCGGCGTTGCTCACCACGGCAGTCGTAAGCGCCGTTATCACGTAGAACACCCAGAGTACGCCGAGCGGCGGGAGATAGGCGGCGCTCTCGGCGACGAGCGCGCCGATGAGGACGGCCGCGCCGGTCTGGGAGAAGGCGATGCCGAGCGGGATGAGTCCCGCGAGCAGGAAGACCACGTCCCACTCGACGGCGTCGTAGAGTTCGTCGGCGTCGAGGACGCCCGAAAGCACCATCGCAATGACGCCGGCGAGTGCCGCGACGAGGATGTCGAGAACCCCGAACGCGGCGAGTCCCACGACCGCGAGCACGATACCGACGGCGAGCGGGATTTTTTCGGTGCGGTAATCCGGGTCTTCGAGTTCGCGGGCCACAATGACGTTCGGGTCCGCTGCCATTCGTCCGAGGCTCTCGGCGGTCGCCTGCACCAATACCGTGTCGCCGCGGTCGAGCACCACGTCGTCCAGCCGCCGATGGAGCAGCTCGGCTCCACGACGTATCGACAGCAGGTTCACGTCGTATTCTCGGCGGAGCGGCGACCCATCGAGGCTCTCGCCGACGAACGACGAGCCGGTCGGAACGACGAGTTCCACGAGGTGCTGGTCGGCGGTTGCCGCGACATCGGTCTCGGTCACGGCGGTGTTCGCAATCGAGACACCCTCCGCCGTGGCGAGGTCGCGGATTTCATCGATGCCGGTGCGGACGATGAGCGAATCGCCGGCTTGCAGGGTGCTCTCGGTGAACGGTTCGATGAACCCCTCCTCGTCGCGGAGCAACTGGACGATATGGGGTGTGTACTCCTCGTTGACCGCCGCGACCGTCTCCCCCACGAGCGGTGACCCCTCCTCGACACGGAGTTCGGTCAGATACTCGCTCATCTCGAACTCCTCCAACAATCCCCCGCCGGCCGCGATGCGCTCGGGGATGAGGCGATGGCCGACGAGCAGCAGATAGAGCGCGCCCGTCACGAAAACGAGCGCGCCCAACTCCGTGAACTCGAACATCGAGAACGGACGGTCGAGCAGCCGCGCCGAGACGTCGCTGGCCACGAGGTTGGTTGAGGTCCCGATGAGGGTGAGCATCCCCCCGACCATCGAGGCGTACGACAGCGGCAACAGCAGTTTCGACGGCGAGGTGCCGCCCTCGCGCGCCAAATCCGAGACCGCCGGAATCAGCATCGCAACGATGGGCGTGTTGTTCAGCAGTCCCGACGGGAGACCGGCGACGCCGATGACCGACAGCAACTGTCGACGCTCGTCGCCGCGGGCGACGCCGGCCATCCACCGACCGAGGCGCTGGACCGCACCCGTTCGGTTGATACCCGCACTCAGGATGAACATCGCCAACACCGTGATGGTCGCGCTGTTGGAAAAGCCAGAGACGCCCTCCTCGATGGAGACCCGCGTCCACGGTTCGAGCACCATCAGCGCGACCATGACGAGCAATGCGGTGACGTCCACGGGAACGAGTTCGCTCGCAAACAGCGCGAAGGCCCCAATGGTGATGGCGAAGACGACGACCATCCCGGTCGTTATCGGCGGCAGTTGTCCGGGCTGTGCGAGAGCGAGCGCGCCGGCGGGCATGGCGCGTGCTACCGACGGCGGGTATTTGACTGCTGTCGTTGGCGTCGTTCAGTTCGGCCTCACTCCGCCTCAAGCGCGAGCGAGGCGAGCAGCGCTTCGAGTTGGAGGCGTTCGTTCGCACCCTGCGTGATGCGATAATCGGTTTCGCCCACCCGTTCGAGCAGCCGCACGGTCGCCCGGTCGTCGAGGTCGAACTCCCACGCCGAGCGGTGCAGTTGGTCGATGACGTCGCCGCCGCCGAGACCCCAGTCGGTGAGCAGGTCGTCGAGTTTCGCGCGCGCAGCGGTGAAATCGCCCACGATGGCGTGCTGGACCATCGCCTCGATCTCCTCGGGGCGTGCGGCGGCCGTGATGGCGTACACCGCCTCGTCGTCGACGGTCTCGCCAGTCGTCGCGGCAGCCTGCAACCCGTTGATGGCCTTGCGCATGTCGCCGTCGGCAGCGTACACGAGGGCATCCACGCCGTCATCAGTTATCTCGATACCTTCCTCGCCCGCGATGTATTCGACGTACTCGGAAACTGCCGCCTCGGGCAGTGGCCCGAACCGGAAGACCGCACAGCGAGACTGAATCGGGTCGATGATCTGATTCGAGTAGTTACACGAGAGGATGAAGCGGGTGTTGCCCGCGAACTGCTCCATCGTCCGACGCAGCGCGGACTGGGCGTCGCTCGTGAGCGCGTCGGCCTCGTCGAGGAAGATGACCCGGTAGTCGTAGCCGCCGAAACTCGTCCGCGCGAAGTTCTTGATGCGGTCGCGCACGACGTCGATGCCGCGCT
The DNA here is from genome assembly GCF_051195015.1 of Halococcus sp. AFM35. Lineage (NCBI taxonomy): Archaea > Methanobacteriati > Methanobacteriota > Halobacteria > Halobacteriales > Halococcaceae > Halococcus > Halococcus sp. AFM35. Next base: position 111,818 of record NZ_JBNTJU010000008.1, on the reverse strand, counting down.
CGTCGCTCGCGTTGAGTTCGAGGAAATTGTCGCGCCAGTCCTCGCCGTAGACCTCGCGGGCGATGGCCATCGCCGAGGTCGTCTTCCCGACGCCCGCGGGTCCCGAAAAGAGCAGATGGGGCAGGTCGTCCCGTGCGACGTAGCTCCGCAGGCGCTCGGTGATGTCGTCCTGTCCGGCGACCGCCGCGAGCGTCGCCGGGCGGTATTTCTCGATCCAAATCTCGCCCCGGCCCCCCGATTCGCTTGCCTCGCTCATGGCCACACGACGACCGGCCGACTCTTAAGCCACCCGAGACCGACGGCAGTCACGCGCGGACGACATACTGAAACCCGCCCACCGATTCGTACTACTATGGTTACGGTCGATATCGTCGGCGGTGAGACACACGAACTCACCGTCGAGGGGACCTACGGCGACCTGCTCGACGCGGTGGGGCTGAGCCGCCACGAGGCGACGGTCCTCCGGAACGGCCAGCCGGTTCCGGCCGACGAGGCGGTCGACGCCGACTCGGTGCGCGTGCTCAGACTCATCAAGGGCGGCTGAACCGTGGAGACCCGCACCGCGCGACCGACCGACCTCCCGGCTGTCATGAACGTTCTGGATGGGGCGTCGCTCGCGGTCGATGCCGAGAGCGTTCGCGAGCGCATCGACGCGGGCACGGTGTTCGTTGCCGTCACGGACGGGCGGGTGCTCGGTGCATGCGTTCTCGATGGCGAGAGAATCGACGCCATCGCCGTCCGTCGGCGACGGCGCGGGCAGGGCGTCGGCCGGCGACTGGTTGAGTGCGCCGCCGCGTCGACCACTGATGCTCTGTCCGCCGAGTTCGACCGCCGAACCCGCTCGTTTTACGACGCGCTCGGGTTCGATATCGAACCGACCGACGAACCGGACCGATTTCGCGGACGGCGTGACTGCGGTGGCCCACGACGGTGACCTGTTGGCGTTCGAGGCGACCGGTCTCGACCACGGGTCTCAATACCGTCGAGCGAGAGAGAACTCCCATCGCAGTCTCGACTACGAATGCCCATCGAACGGTGACACGAGTGCCCTCCTCCAACCGGCTGCTGGTCGGTGGTACATGAACAGAAAGTGGCTTCTCGTCGGCGGCGGCTGGTTGCTTGCCGCCGTTCTGAACGCCTACATCATCGTGCCCGCCAGCTTCTTCTCGATCATTGCCGCACAGCTGTCGATCAGCTCGACGGCCGCGAGCTGGATCGTGAGTGTGATGTTCGGCGTCGGTGTCATCGCGAGCGTCCCCGCCGGCATCGCGCTCGACCGGGTGGACAACCGTCGGGCGATCACCATCGCCGCCGGCGCGTTGGTCGTTTCGTGTCTCTGGGGATGGTCCGCAGCCCGAACGGGGTCGTACTGGTCGCTGCTCGCAGCCCGAGCGCTCGGGGGAGTCACCTTTCCCATCATCTGGACGGGGTGTATGAACCTCATCGGCCGGACGTTCGACCCAGCCACGCAGGCGACCGCAATCGGCGTTTTCACCACGAGCGCACCCGCCGGCTTCGCCGTCGGACAGCTTTCGGGATCGCTGCTCGCCTCACAACTGGGTTGGACGGTCCCGTTCGGTGTCTTCGCCGTCCCGGCCGCCCTCGCCGGCGGCCTGTTCTGGGTGACGAGCCGTCACGCTCCCGCTCGGAGCGACGAAAGCTCCCCGCCACGCCTTGCGGATTTCCGGCACGTCCTCACGAACAGCCACGTGCAATCGGTCGCCGTGATGGGGTTTCTTGCCTACTCGGTGTACGTGTTCTTCAACTCGTGGATGCCGACGTACCTCACCGACCAGCTGGGGCTGTCGCTTGCGGCCAGCGGCATACTGGTGGCGGCCTTCCCCGCGATGGGAGTCCTTTCGCGAAGCGGGAGCGGCTTCATCTCCGATTGGTTCCTGACCCAGCGCCGTCGACCGCTCGTGACCGTCGCGTTCGGCGCTGCACTCCCCCTGGTCGCCGTCATCGCTCTCTCGGAGGTCCTCGCCGTCCTCGTGGTCTGCCTCGTCCTCGCGGGCCTGTTCGTCCAACTCGGTATCGGCATTCTCTATACCTATGTCCAGGAACTGGTCGACCCGACGGTCGGTGCGACGGCGCTCGCGGCGCTGACGATGATGTGCTCGTTGGGGTCGTTCACCGCGCCCGTCGTCACGGGGTTTCTCATCGAACAAACGGAGGGCTACGTGGCCGCATTCGGCTATGCGCTCTTGATCGTCGCCGTCGGAGCCGTGCTCGCCTACCGGGGACCGGAACCGAACCCGTCCTGAAACCGAGTAGCGCACACCGACTATAGGATTAGCAGCGATATTCGTGCATCAAGCCCGGCGAAAGCGACGACAGCTAAACCGGCCGACGGAAGGGAGCTATGAGCTTGGCTGCTAATCCCTATACTTCCCGAGACCGGCCAATCGACCGGGAAGGCCGCCGGCGTCGACGTCGACCGTCCGCAGCGCATCCCAGACCGTGGCTGCGTTGCTGGTGACGACCGGGAGTCCGCAGTCACGTTCGAGTGCTTCCACCACCGAGAGGGACGGATAGTTCGTACACGAGACGAAGACACCGTCTGGTTCGGCGTCGGCGAGCAGCGCTTTGACCTGTCGGTAGGCGTCTTCGGGCGCGAGCGAGCCGATGTCGGTGTTCGCCTCGACCTCTCGCCCGTCGACGGCGACGACCTCGTGGCCGCTCGCTTCGAGATACGCGACTTCGCGCCGCGTGAGGTCCTCGACGTACGGCGTTGCGAGAGCGATGCGCTGGCAGTCGAGCGCGTCGAGTGCCCGCTCGACCGAGAGCGCGGTCGCCACCGCCGGACAGTCGGCCGTCGCCTCGATTGTCGCTTCCAGTTCGGCGTCGAAACCGTGTCCGTGCAGCAGGCTGCCGGTCGTACAGCCGTAGGCCACCACATCGATATCGGCGTGGCTCAGTAGCTCCGCACACTCGACCGCGCGGTCGGCCATCGCATCGAGGTCGTCGGCCGTGACGTCCTCAAGCGGCATCCGGGCGGCGTGCACGCTCACGCCCGCCGGAGTAACTCTCGAAAGCTCCGGCTCGGCGGTCGTGTTCGATGAGGGGACGACGAGACCGATACGGGCGCGCCAGCCGTTCATGACCGCTCCTCCGTGTCCGTCTTGCCGTCCGTACGGTCGCGCTCTGCGAGCGCCGCGTCGCGCTCGTCAAGGTCGCCGTGACCGCCGCCGCCCGGCGTCCGGACGGTCACCGTCGTGCCGGCGTCGACCTCGCGGGTCGTCTTCGCCGGAACTTCCTCGCCACCGATGAGGTTCTCGCCGGTCGCGCCGTCCGCGCCGCCGGCGATGCCACGCGGGGCGGTTCGGCGGCGTTCGGTGAGCAACGAGACGGTCGCGTCGGTGCCGAGCGTCACCGAGCGCTCGATGCCCAACCCACCGCGATAGCGTCCAGCCCCGCCGCTGTCCGGTCGCAGCGCATAGCGTTCGACGGAGAGGGGATAGGCCGCTTCGAGCGCTTCCACAGGTGTATTCAGCGTGTTCGTCATCCCGACTTGGACGCCGTCCATCCCGTCCTTTTCGGGCCGTGCGCCGAAGCCACCGCCGATGGTCTCGTAGTAGGAGAACTCCTCGCCGGTCGAGTTCCCCCCATCCGTTCGCCCACCGATGGTCAGGTTGTTCATCGTGCCCTGTCCGCCCGCCGGCACCACATCGGGCGCGGCGTCGGCGAGCGCGGCGAAGGTGACGTCGGTCACGCGCTGGCTCGTCTCGACGTTGCCGCCGACGACCGCCGCGGGTGCATCGGGGTTCAATAGCGACCCCGACGGCACGCGGACCTCGATTGGTTCGTAACACCCCTGATTCGGCGGGATTTCGGGGTCAGTCACGCATCGGACGACGAAATAGACGGCGCTTTTGGCCACCGCCAGCGGCGCGTTCAGGTTGCCCGCGACCTGTCTCGCTGTGCCCGCGAAATCAACCCTCACTTGCCCGCCGTCGAGTTCGACGGCCACCTCGATGGGGATGTCCGCGTCGGTCACGCCGTCGCCTTCGAGGACATCGCTGGCTTCCCACGTTCCATCGGGGAGTGCAGCGAGTTCGCTTGCGACGCGCTCGCGCGAGTAGTCGATGACCGCATCGAACGCCCCGAGCAGTTCGTCGCGGCCGTGCTCTGTGAGCAGTGAGCGGAGGCGCTCGCCGCCGCGTTCGTTGGCCGCGAGTTGGGCACGCAGGTCCGCCCAGCGCTCGCGCTCGTTCCGGACGTTCGCGAGGATCAACTCCCGCACGTCGGCGTTTATCTCGCCGCTTTCGACGAGTCGCGTCGGCGGGAGTCGAAGCCCCTCTTGGTGGATGTCGCGCGCGCCGGCCGGCATGCTTCCGGGTGTCATCCCGCCGACGTCCGCGTGGTGGGCACGCGAGACCGCATAGCCGATGATGTCCCCGTTCTCGTCGTTTTCGTCGAGCGAGATGGGTGACACCGTTGTGATGTCCGGGAGGTGTGTCCCGCCGGCGAATGGGTCGTTGAGCACGAACACGTCCCCTGGATGGGGGTTCTCGTCGAGGACGGCATCGACCGCCTCGGGCATCGCGCCGAGATGTACGGGGATGTGTTCGGCCTGTGCGACGAGCCGCCCAGTCGAGTCGAACAGCGCCGTCGAGCAGTCACGGCGCTCCTTGATGTTCGGCGAGTACGCGCTCGTGATGAGCACCTCGCCCATCTCCTCGGCGACGCCCTCCAGTTGGTTGCGGATGATTTCGAGCGTCACTGCATCGAGGCCCGATTTATTGTCATTCATGCTCTATCACCGACTTCGAGAACGAGCGTTCCGTCGCTTCCAACTATTCCGCTCCACGACGGCGGCACGACGACGGTACTCTCATTTCCTTCGCAAATCGCCGGTCCGGTCAGTTCGCGGTCGGCCGGGAGCGCTTCGCGGACGTAGACGGACGTCTCGTGGCGCTCGTCGCCGAACATCGCCTCCCGTTGCCCCTTCCGTGGTCCCCCCTCGCCGGCGTAGGACGGCGTCGAGCGCTCGCGCTCGATGGCCGCGGTCGTCCGCAGCGTCACGAGTTCGACCGCGTCGTCCATCCGATAGCCGTAGGCGCTCTCGTGGGCCGCCTGGAAGCGCTCTTCGAGCGCCGCCGGGTCGATGGGCTCACCTGCGGGTACCGTGAGTTCGAAGCTCTGGCCCGCGTACCGACAGTCAGCTGCCCGCTCGATACGAGCGGCGTCCGGGTCCGATGCGTCCGCTCGAACACGTTCTGCGAGCTCGTCATACGCGTCCTCGACCGCATCGACGTCGAGGTCGGCGAGCGACGTTCGATAGGTCTGGACGGCGTCGTGTTTCTCATCGGCTGCCAGCAGCCCGTACGCCGATAGCACGCCGCAGGCACGCGGCACGACGACCCGCCCGATGTCGAGGGCGTCGGCGAGCGCGGTCGCGTGCATCGGTCCGGCACCGCCGAAGGCGACGAGACCGAACCGCCGCGGGTCGTGACCGCGCTCGACGGTAATCGAGCGAATCGCGCGGGTCATCGTCGCGTTCGCAACGCGATAGACGCCGCGTGCGGCCTCCATCGGACCGCCGAGACCCGCTTCGGTCGCGAGGTCGGCGAGCGCGTCGTAAGCGGCCGTTTCGTCGAGTTCGAGTTCGCCACCCAGTGCGGAACTCCCGCCGATATACCCGAGCACGACGTTCGCGTCCGTGACCGTCGGCGTCGTTCCGCCGCGCCCGTAACAGGCGGGACCGGGGTCAGCGCCGGCGCTTTCGGGACCGACGCGCAGCGCGCCACCCGAATCGACCCACGCAATCGAGCCGCCGCCGGCACCCACGGTCGTGATGTCGACCATCGGCACGCCGACCGGACGACCGCCGACCGTGGCGTCGGTCGTGCGTTCGACCTCGCCGTCGCGGACGAGGCTCACGTCCGAGGAGGTCCCGCCCATGTCGAAGGTGATGAGTCCCTCCAGGTCGTCCGCGTGGGTAGCAGCGGTCGTGTCGGCCCCGACGACGCCCGCGGCGGGTCCCGACAGGACAGTTGTAACCGCGTTTTCGCGCACGGTCTCCGGGTCGGCGATACCGCCATTGGATTGCATCACGCGCGGTGTGGGGATTCCCAACTCCTCGGCACGTGTTTCGAGTCGGCCCATGTAGCTGTCGATGGCCGGCGTGACGTACGCATCGGCGACCGTCGTCGCGGTGCGTTCGTACTCGCGGAACTCGGCGAGCACCTCGTGGGAGACCGAAACGTGGGCGTTGCACTCCTCGCGGAGGACCTCGGCGACGCGGCGTTCGTTGTCGGGGTGGGCGTAGGCATGGAGCAGACAGACCGCGACGGACTCGATATCGTCGTCGAGGTTGCAGGCGAGCGCTCGCACGTCCTCGTCGTCGATTGGCGTCTCGATGCCGTCGACGGTCGCGCGCTCTGTGAGTTCGTGTCGTCGCCCGCGAGGGACCAGCGGCGTCGGCTTTTCGGCGTCGAGGTCGTACAGCGCGGGGCGGTCCTGGCGGCCGATTTCGAGCACGTCGCCGAAGCCATCGGTCGTGACGAGCGCCGTCTTTGCACCCGACGCTTCTAAGAGTGCGTTGACCGAGACGGTCATTCCATGAGTAAACGAGTCGATGTCCTCGGGACCAATATCGGCCTCGGCGCAGGCTTTCTCGATGCCCTCGATGACGCCGACGCTCTGGTCTGCGGTACTCGGCACCTTCGCGGTGGTGAGTTCGTCGCCAGTCAACAACACCACGTCCGTGAACGTGCCGCCGACATCGACGCCGAGGCGCGCGTCGCTGTCGGGAGGGATATCAGCACCCATTCAGACCACCCCCGTCACCGTAAGCAGCGTCCGGATGCCGAGCCACACGACGACTATCGTGACGATACCACCGAGGACGTTCGACACCGTCCCGTTGGTGTACTCGCCGAGGAGCGTGTCCGTGTTCATGGCGATGATGAGGAAGACCGCGATAATCGGCAGGAGAATCCCGTTGACGACCTGGGCGAACACGATGATTTCGACGGGGCTGCCGCCGAGCCAGACCGACGAGACGCCGACGAGGAGAATGACGGCCCACACTGCCCGAAACCGGGTCGCGGAGAGGTCGGTGTCCCAGCCGAGCGCGCCCGCCGTGGCGTAGGCTCCCGCAAGCGGGGCGGTCGTGGCGCTCGTAAAGCCAGCCGCGAACAGTCCGATACTGAAAAACAGCGTCGCGTACGGGCCGGCAATCGGTCGGAGCTGCTCGGCCATCCGCCCGACGTTCGATATCTCGGTGCCGGTCGGGAACGCCGCGGCCGCCGTCACGAGCACGGCGATGGTGATGAGGCCGCCGGTGAGTATCGACAGCACGGTGTCGGTCCGGCAGTCGGATAGCTCTGCCGGCCCGCTCCAGCGCTCTTGGACGTTGCTCGCGTGCAGAAACAGGTTGTAGCCGACGACCGTCGTGCCGATGAGTCCCGTGATGAGAAAGACCGACCCGTCGGGAATCGTCGGGACGAACCCGGCCGCGAGCGCACCGAAATCCGGGCCGATGAGCGCTGCCGATACGAGAAAGGAGATCGCCATGATACCGACCAACCCGACGAGCGCACGCTCGATAAGCTCGTATTTGCCCGTATAGAGGAGCGCCCCGGCCACGACTCCCATGAGGACGCCCCAAATCGTCGAACTCACGCCGGTGATGGTCTCTAGGCCGGCTGCGCCACCCAGGATGTTTCCGGCCTCGTAGGCGGCCGTGCCGGCCCCGATGGCGGCAACCACAAGGATGATCGACCCCCACTTGGCGAGCGGGCTATCGAACTGCTCGCGCAACGCCTCGCCGAGCCCCTCGCGGGAGACGAGACCGAGGCGTGCGCTCATCTCCTGGAGGACGATGGTTGCCAGTATCGAGAAGGCGAGCGTCCAGACCAGCGCATAGCCGAAGCGTGCGCCCGTCACGCTCGCAGTCGTTACGGTGCCGGGACCGATAAAGGCCGCCGCGACCATCGCTCCCGGACCGATTGTCCGCAATCGCTGTATGAGTCCCATTGACAATCTACCTCACGATAGTTTACCACACACAACGAGACAAAAGGGTTGCTGTGAACGGTGTGCATACGGTATGCAGCCGTATGAACTGCTGCGATGTTCGATTGGCAGGCATCGGTTTCGATGCTCACTCCCGGCGTTCGGTGAACAGTACCTTCGCGACGCCCTCGTCGATATCGATATCGAACCCGAGAGTCGTGGTCGACCCGTCGATGAACCGCAGCATGAACCACTTCATCGACTCGCTCGGAAAGACGACGTGATAGGTGTCTTCGGTGGTCTCGCGAACCGTGAGAAAGCCACAGAACGACAGCCAATCGAGCAGCTCGCCGAGGTTCGAAAAGCGCTTGTCGTATTCGCTGGCGTGATACGCTGCGACCCGGTCGATACACGCCAGAAAATCGGTGTCGCGCTCGTCCCTGTCGTCCTCGACGTGGTCGAGAAAGCAGTGCAGGAAATCCACGTCGAGGAGGATGTGCTCGCCCCCGGCGAGCATCCGGTGGTAGGCGTCGAGGTTCGCACTCGCGTCGGCCGTTGCGGCCTCGAAGTTCGCGGCATAGAACGTGAGCGCCCGTCGAACGAGTTCGCTCTGGCCGTCCTCGGTGCGGTCGGTGAGGGTTTCGAGGGCGGCACTCGCGTCCTCGTCCAACGAGACCGTCACGCGGTCGCCAGTCATGGGTGCTCGAGCAGCCGTACGGACTACACTCTTTCGTGGGTGGTCCGAACGCTCGCCGCGTTCAGACGAGCGGCTCGACCAACTCCCGACCGGCCGCGAGCAGCTCCTCGACGCGCCGTTGGCTTTCGGCCTCGGCATAGACTCGCAGGACGGGTTCGGTACCGCTGGGCCGGACGAGCAGCCAGCCACCGCTGTCGAGCAGGATTTTGAACCCGTCCTCGGTGACTACCTCCGCTACCGACTCGCCCGCGACCCGCTCGGGTAGTTCACCCTCCAACTCGTCGAGCACGCGCGTTTTCTCGCTCTCGGGACACTCGACGCTGACTTTCGACTGGTGAATCGCGCCGTGTTCGTCGAGCAGTCGGTCCACCCGATCGTCGAGGGACTGTTCGTACTCGGCGGCCGCCGCGAGCAGCGCCACCAATACGCCGTCCTTCTCACGGACGTGACCTCGAATCGAAAAACCGCCCGACTCCTCGCCGCCCACGAGCGCATCGTGCTCGGCCATCGCCCGGGCGACCCACTTGAACCCGACCGCCGTCTCGACCACTTCCTCGTCGTGGGCCTCGGCGACCCTGTCCACGAGAAACGTCGTCGAGACGGTTCGGACCGCGGGACCCGAACCCGATTCGAGGAGGTAGTCGTACAGCGCGGCGAAAAACAGGTTCTCGTCGAGGTAGCCCCGTTCCGGGGTGACGACCGCGAGCCGGTCGGCGTCGCCGTCGTTGGCGATGCCCAAACTCGCCTCGCCGTCCCGGACGCGCGCTTCGAGGTCGGAAAGGTGTTCGGCGCTCGGCTCGGGCGGTGTGCCGCCGAAATCCGGCCGGCGCTCACAGCGCAATCGTTCGACCGACGCGCCCGCCCGGGAAAGGAGGTCGTCGGTGACGCCGCGACCGCTGCCGTGCATGGCGTCGTAGGCGATGTCGAGTCCGTCGAGCGTATCGCTTCCGTACTCGGCGGTGAGGTCGCGGGCGTGCTCGGCGTGCGAGTCGACGAAATCGACCTCTCGAACCGTTCCCCACTCCTCCTCGGGAAGCGGCTCCGGCTCGGCGAGGCTCGCCTCGATACTTTCAGTTATCTCGGGCAGGGCGGGCGCGCCGTCGTCGGGGATGAACTTCACGCCATTGTAGTCGGCGGGGTTGTGCGAGGCGGTGACCATCAGCCCGCCCGCCAGCCCGCGCTCGTCGATGGCCCACGCCAGCAGCGGCGTCGGGCGGTCGCGCTCGGGGAGAAGGACATCGAAGCCGTTGGCCGCGAGCACGCGGGCGAGTTCCTCGGCGAATCCCCTGGAAGTCTCGCGGGCGTCGTAGCAGACGGCCACCGGCGCGCTGTGGCCCGCTTCACGGAGATGGGTGGCGACCGCTTGGCCGACCATCCGTACGCGCGGTGCGGTGAAGGTCTCAAGCGTCGCCCGCCAGCCGTCGGTGCCGAAGGAGATGGCGTCCATGTTCCGGATGTCGCCGCCGCGACCAAAAACCCCGTCACTCACACAGCCGTTCCTTCCGTTCGCGCGATAGCTGCTTGATTTCGTGCTCGCGGGCGAGTGCTGCCCCCTTCGCGTCGAATTTCTCGGTATGGCGACATTCGACGGGCGTCCGTCCACGGGTGTATTTCGCTCCCTCGCCGGCGTTGTGCTCGCCGACTCGGCGCTCGACGTCGGTCGTGTAGCCGGTGTAGAGGGTGCCGTCGCTACACTCGATGATGTAGACGTGGTGGCTCATGGGGGCGTTCAGGCCTTTTTCGCGCGCTCTTTGGCCGCCTCGGCGATGCCGGCGTTGGCCGCACAGCCGGGACAGGCGAACAAGCGCCCGTGCTCGTCGGCGAACACCCGCTCGAAGCGTTCCGAGACGTGCTCGCCACAGTAGTCACATTCTGACATTGTGCGGTGTGTTGGCAATCCTCTTGCCGGTGGAAATACTAGGTCCTCACGCGGTAAATACCCTTTCCGTGGCGGTATCGCCGGCGCACGACCGCACTCCCCGCGACCGGTTTCGCTCACTGTCGTGCCCCGTCGACCGCCCGCGCTATCAACCCCGCCTGTGCGCCCGCGACGAAGCCCGCATCGACGTTCACCGTCGTGAGCGCGGTACACGACTGGAGCGCCCCTGCCAGAGCGGCCTCGCCCTCTCCGCCATAGCCGTAGCCCGAGGCGGTGGGCAGGGCGATCACCGGCACGTCGACGAGACCGGCGAGAACAGTAGGAAGTGCCCCCTCGCGCCCGGCGGCGACCACGAGCACGTCCGCCTCCCGAACCCCGTCGAGTTCGTCGAGTAACCGATGGATGCCGGCGACGCCGACGTCGTCGTAGCGCTCGACGGTGGCTCCCATCTCACGGACGATAGCCGCCGCCTCGCCCGCCGGGCCGGCATCGACCGTGCCCGCGGTGACGACTCCGACGACGGCGTCAAGGCTGGGAGGCTCGTAGTCCGCCGTGTACGCCCGGAGGACGCCCGCTCGCTCCTCGTGGCTAATGTCTGCCTCGGGCCACTCCTCGCCGAGTCGTGCCTGCACCACCGTGGCCGCCTCGTCGTCGATTCGTGTCGCCAGTCCCCGGCCCGTGGTTTCGAGGGCGAGTCCGAGCAGCTCGACCACTTCTTCCTCTCCTTTCCCGTCGGCGAGCACCGCCTCCGGCACCCCGCTCCGTCCCTCGCGGGCGGCGTCGAAGCGCCCGCTCTCGCCGGTGGCGTAGCCCGCAAGTCGCGCCTCGGCGGTCGCCACCGAGATGTCGCCCGCCGCGAGCGCTGCCAGCGTTTCGTGCATGGAACCGCTTGGGACCGGACGCACTACTCCCCGTTGCTTCGACAATGGTTGCAAATATTATATTTACCGGCCTGTGTACGCCGAGCCTGTCGGCTCGCCCACGCGAACCGCTTCGAGAGCGCCGATATCGAGTGATTATGGGAATATTTATAAAGCATCCTTTTGAAAACGGTCCTGTATGGCAGACCTGATCGTCAAAGCCGCCGTCAAGGACGAGCTGAGTGACATGAACGTCTCGTCGGACTTCTACGATGCCCTCGACGAGGAGGTTTCGACGCTGCTCGAAAACGCCGCCCGTCGCGCCGACGAGAACGACCGCAAGACCGTTCAGCCGCGCGACCTGTAAGGTCGAACCCTCGATTTTTCACACTGTGGACGGCCAGCGACAGCACCCTTCAGTTTTCACCGTCGGGCATGCTCGCCCGCCGTCCGTGTTCGACTGCCACTTTCCCACGACCGCACCACCTACACACCTCCTCAGCCGAGTCGTTCGTTCGTGGTTCGAGACGTCGGAGGCGTCTCGTCATCACGAAAGGCGCTGCGTGCCTTTCGAACGACTTCGCTCTCTCACTCATCCACCGTCAGAACACAGTTCTGACGAGCCTGCACTCATGCTTCGAAAATCGAAGATTTTCGTCATCTCGGAAGGACTGTGGCCTTCCGACGTTGAGGCGAATCTCCGATTCGCCGACCGTTGCAGAGCTCGCGCTCTCTCCGGTCTTCGGCCGGATTCATCGCGCGCCACCGCAACCGGCACGCAATCGCATCGAGTGTCCGGTCGTGCGAGAGCCGGCAGACCGGGCGCGAGCGTATCGTCGCCTATATATTGGATGGCACGAAACCACATTGCATGCCGGAATGCCAGAACTGTGGTGCGTTCGTGACGGCGGCCTACGCGCGAGTGTTCACCCCGAGCGGCATCGACGAACCACGCGTCTGTCCCCAGTGTGAGGACAAGATCCGCGACGGCGCGGACGTCAGGCAGGCGCGCTCGACGCGTCGCAGCTGAATTCGGCTCACTCTTCCCGCGCTGTTTCGACGATGGCGCTCGCTTCCGCGAACAGTTCCCCACAGCGCTCGCCGTCGCGCGCCTCGGCGGTGATGCGCACGAGGGGCTGGGTCCCGCTCGCCCGCACCAGTACCCAGCCGTCGTCGAAATCGACGCGAACGCCGTCGAGCGTTCGAACGTCGTCGTACTCGGCGAGCACGCGCTCCTCGACGCGCGCCATCACGCCGCTCTTGTCCGTTACCTCGACGCTCTCGCGGCGAATCGGGTAGGTATCGACCTCGACGACGCGCTCGGAAAGCGGACGGTCAGCGGCGAGGGCTACCAACTGAACGGCCGCGAGCGGGCCATCCGGGCACAGCGTTTGGGCGGGCCATATCCACGCCCCGCTCGGTTCGCCCCCGAAGACCACGTCCGATTCGGTGGCGCGTTCGGCGACGAAGACGTCGCCCACTCTCGTGTGTGTGACCGACGCCTGCGGGGCGAGCGCGTCGTCGACCGCGAGGCTCGTGTCGACCGGTGCGGCGACGCGTGGACTCTCGACGTCGCTGTCGGCGACTGCCTCGCGGGCGAACAGCGCCAAAAGCACGTCGCCCGGGATGAAATCCCCCTCATCGGTCACGGCGCGCAGGCGGTCGGCGTCGCCGTCGTGGGCCAGCCCCACCTCGGCGTCGCTCGCCGCGACCAGCGCACGCAGCGACTCGCAGTTCTCGGCTGTGGGTTCGGACGGTCGGCCCGGAAAGGCACCGTCGGGCTGGGCGTTGAGCGTCTCGACCTCGCAGCCGAGTGCTTGGAGGGCGTCGACCGTGAGACCGCCGGCACCGTTGCCGAGGTCGACGACCACCGACGGCGAGCCGTCGATATCCACGTCCCGGAGGGCATCGAGGTGGCGCTCGCCCGCGTCGACTTCGACTCGCTCGCCGAGTTCGTCCCACGGGACGAGGCCCGACTCGCTCTCGCGCACGCGCCGGGCGATTGCCTCGCGTTGGCTCTCGTCGAAGGCCTGTCCGCTCGGCTGCCAGAGCTTGAGACCGTTGTCCGGTGCCGGGTTGTGACTCGCCGTCACCGCCACACCGGCGTCGGCATCCTGCCAGCCGACCGCTCTGGCCACGGTCGGCGTCGCCGCCAGCCCCGCATCCAGCACGTCGGTACCCGACTCGCGCAGGCCGGCCGTCAGCGCGTCCATGAGGAATTGGCCGCTCGCGCGCGGGTCGCGCCCGACGGCGACACGCCCGCAGTCGATGCCGAGCGCCCGCCCCACGTCGAGGGCGAGCGCCGCGGTGACCTCCTCGCCGACCGGTCCCCGGATGCCGCTGGTGCCGAACATGGCTGCCCGACGACCGAGCCGTACAAAACGCTGACTCATACCGTCGGACGGAACTGACCGGGACCCATGACGCGAAAATCCCCCGTTACAGTGGCTCTCGGAATCCGGTTGTCACGTACCTCTGTCCGACAGTACACGCGACGCGGAACGCTCATTCGGATGGACGCCCACACACCCCCATGACCGTCGTACTCGTTCGTCACGGCCAGACCGACTGGAACGCCGAGCGGCGCATCCAGGGCTGGGCACCCACGCCGCTGTCCGAACGCGGGCGCGAACAGGCCACCCGCGTCGGCGAGCACCTCGCCGCGACCTACGAGTTCGATAGGACTATTGCCTCTGACCTCCGGCGGACCCGCGAGACGGCCGACCGCATCCACCGGGCGGGCGTCGAACCCACACCGACCGTCGATGACCGCTGGCGCGAGCGCGATTTCGGCGTCTATCAGGGACTGACCTACGAGACGATGTTCGAGGAATACCCCGAATTTTCGGTGGGACAGTCGGGCGAGACGGCACTCGGCGTGACACCCGAACGCGGTGAGAGCCTGCTCGACCTGCGCGAGCGCGTGCTCACCGGTCTCGAAGACATCGACAGCGACGAGACGGTGCTGGTCGTCACCCACGGCGGGCCGCTGTACGCAGTACTCAGCCACGCCACCGGCATCGACTACGCGACGGTCATCGACGAGGACTCACAGGACAACTGTGCGGTGAACGAACTCCAGCACACGGCGGGGGCGTTCGAGGCCGTTCGGAAAAACGATACGGGCTATCGGGAGTCGACGTAAAATACGACCGCTACCGCTGTGAGTCCCGGAGTATCAGCGGCTCGATGGCGAGCGTCCGCTTGGCGAGGGTCACGACCCGCGAGATGTACGAGACCAGCAGGAAAAAGGGCAGCACCGTCACCGTCAGCGACGCGCCGAGCAGCAGGGCGATGTTCTCGATGCCGAGCGTGCTTCCGGGGAACGTCCCCGCCTCGCCGATGACCGTCATGATGCCCGCGACGGCGAGCGCCGGAATCGAGACGTAGATTATCAACTGCGATAACGATGTGAGCGCCCACTCGAAATACAGCGTCTTGACGTGCTCGCGCGCCGGCCCGAACATCGACAGCGCGGTCTTCAGTTCGTTCAGCAGGTCGTTTTCGGGCTTGCCGAGGTCTTCCTCGTGGTCGTTGAGCAGCCGCTCGACCTGAAATATCTTCCAGCCGTAGTTGAAATTCAGCGCCGCAAACGTCACGTCGAAATCGCCGAACGTCGCCCCGTCGAGCTGTTCGCGCACCTCTTCCGAGTTGCCGATGACGCTCTGGGTGAACTGGTCGACCTCCCACCGGAGCTGGTCGCCCTCGATGTCGTCGAAACCATCGCGGACCGCCTCGGCACGGTCCTGACAGACGTCGATGATGTTCCGGAGGAAGGCCGAGGGGTCGGCGGGACTCGGCGCGCCGACGAGTTCTTCAGTGTAGTCCCTGAAATCCATCGAGTCCTCCATGCGCCGGCGCTGGTCGCCGAGCGGGCCGTTCTCTTGAGAGAGCACGAGCTGGGAGATGGTGACGACGATGGTCACGCCGGTGATGATGGCCCCGATCATCCCCGTGAATATGGTGTCTATCGTGTCACTGCTGTTGAGTTGGGGCACCAGCGGCGGCGGCAGCACCGACACCCCGATAACGAAGACGACGAAGAAGACGAGCGCGAGCACGCCCGTGACGACGAGCCGGTTCGCCTTCAGCAGCATCCAGAGCTTGAGGCGGCTCTCGTCGGAGCGCTCGCGCATCGTGTTCGCCGTGCTCACGTCGATGTCCTTGTCGACGTTCGACTCGTCGACGTCGACCATCAGATGTCCCCGTCGTCCGAACGAGGCCGTTCGAACACGATGTACTTGGTGCCGCCGCTGGAATAGTCGATGGTCTCGACGAGCCGCCAGCCATCGGCCGCCAGCTCGTTGATTTCGGTTTTCGGGTTTGCCGCCTCCTTTTTCGTCTCGTCGCGTGGCGGTCTGAGGATTTCGTACTCCCAGAGGTGGGAATCCGAGTCGTGCATACGTCGTCCACACCCGTCGATGCTAAAAGTCCCTCCGTCTGTTCCGCGCTCGCCGCCATTTTAGGGAAGCCGGTTCCCACCCGTCGAGACGTTGAGCGTGCCGAGCGTCGTCGAGTTCACGCTGTTGGAAGCGACGAGCGTCGCGTTCCGGCCAGCGGGAACCCAGAGCGGCACGACGGTCTGGCCCGAGGCGACGCTCACCGTGTCGTACTCCTGTCCGTCCTCGCCGATGATCGTGATGGTCGTGACGTTGCCCGCCGCCGGCGTCGAGGCCAGCGTGGCGTTCACGCGGACGTGGCCGCTCGCCCACGGCTCCTCGACCGAGAGGCTCTCGAAGACCGCTGACTCGCCCGTATCGGCCGAAATCGACGGACTGAGGGTGAGACAGCCGCTAGAAACGAGAACAACGACCACGAGGACGGCGAGAACGCGACGCGAGGGTCCGGCCATACCTGTCGTTCACCGGTAGCGATGAAAACGATTCTGGTCGCCATAGCCGTCGTAACTATCCGATCACCCTTCCGGTGAGAGTGATGGCTCGGCTGCGGACGCTTCGTCGGCCACGTCATGGAGATGACACGCCGCAGGATGACCGGTTTCTGTCTCCCGAAGGCAGGGGTGTTCTTGGATACATACTGTCGGAAACGCCCCGCGAAGACGCTCATCAGCACTGGACAGCTCGCCATCGACGATTTCTGCAAGCGCTGTCGACAGGGCTTGCTCGGCGTTCGAGTCACTCAGTTCCTCCGGAACGTCGTATGCGTCGCGGAGCGCCGACCGAAGTTCCCCCTTCGAGAGATTTTCCGCACTCTCGGCTTCCTCCGCGACGACACGCCGCTCGCGGAGCCTCTCGATGTCGAGCGTCCGGTCCCGAACTGCGACCCGGAGGTCCATTATCCCGCGCCACACGGCCTGATCGAGGTCGTACCCCGGCGGCTGGATGACTGCGGGACAGCGGGTATGGAACCGACAGCCCGGCGGTGGGTCGCTCGGGTCAGGAACCTCGCCAGAGAGGTCGGCACGCCCGCCGCGCTGGCCGGGGTCGGGTGTCGGCATCGATGCGAGCAGCGCGCGGGTGTACGGGTGTTGGGGTTCGGAAAACACCGCTTCGGTCGGTCCTAGCTCGACGATTTCACCGAGATACATCACCGCAACCCGGTCGCAGACGTCACGCACTACGCTCATGTCGTGGCTGATCAGTAGAATCGAAAGCCCGAACGTCGTCTGGAGACGCTCGACGAGCGCGAGAATCTCGGCTTCGACGGAGACGTCGAGCGCCGACACCGGTTCGTCGGCCACCAACAGCTCCGGGTTCGTCACCAGCGCCCGTGCGAGCGCGACCCGCTGTTTCTGCCCGCCGGAGAGTTCGTGCGGATAGCGGTCGTAGTCGTCGGCTGAGAGATCGACCTCCGCGAGTATCGTCTCGACGACGTTCCGTCGGCGCTCCCGGTCGCCCATCCCGTGGAGCGCCAGCGGTTCGGCCACCGATTCGCCAATCGACAGCCGCGGGTCGAAACTCGACGTCGGGTCCTGAAATATCATCCCCGCCTGCCGGCGGAAGCGCTTGCGTTCGTCGTCCGTGTGGTCGCCGACCGTCTCGCCGTCGAACCGGACCTCGCCGCCGGTGGGCGTTTCGAGTCGCAGCAGGCTCCGCGCGGCGGTGGATTTGCCACAGCCGGATTCACCGATGAGACCGAGCGTCTCGCCGCGGCGTACCTCGAAACTGATTCCATCGACCGCGCGTATCCGGCCGACTTCGCGGTCCAACAGCCCCTCGGTGACCGGATAGTGTTTCGTGAGGTCCCGAACCGAAAGGACGGTGTCGTCGGTCACTGTTCTCCCTCAGTCGCGTGCCCGCCGTCGGTCCGTTGTTTCGACTGTCCGGTCGCTTGCGCCGCGCGGTCGGCTGCGTCTCCCTGCACGACTGCCGTGTCGTGGTCGTCGTCGTAGAACACGCAGGCGGCCAACTGTTCTGCGTTGTCGTTGGCAGATTCGAGTGGTGGGTGCTTGCCGCCGATACAGTCCTCGACGGCGTGAGGGCAGCGCGGGTGGAACCGACAGCCGGTTGGCGGGTCGGTTGGGTTCGGGAACTCCCCGCCGATGGTCTCCCGGCGTTCGCCGCGTCCCGGCAGACAGCGCAACAGGGCTTGGGTGTAGGGATGGGCCGGCGTCTCGAACACGTCGTGGACGTCGCCCCGCTCCATCACCTTCCCCGCGTACATGACGACCACGCGGTCGGCCATCTCGGCGACGACGCCGAGGTCGTGGGTGACGAACAGCATCGCCATGTCGCGCTCGGTCTTGATGTCGTTCAGGAGGTCGAGAATCCCTGCCTGCGTGGTGACGTCGAGCGCCGTCGTGGGTTCGTCGGCGATGAGGAGGTCGGGTTCGGCGGCGAGCGCCATCGCGATGACGACGCGCTGTTTCATTCCGCCGGAGAACTCGTGGGGGTACTCGTCGAAGCGCGTCGCTGCCTCGGGGATGCCCACTCTGTCGAGCAGTTCGATACCGCGTTCGCGTGCAGCACGCTTCGACACGTCACGGTGGAGTCGGATGGCCTCGACGAGTTGGGCACCGATTGAATACACGGGGTCGAGTGCGCCCTGTGGGTTCTGGAAGACGTGTGCAATTCGTTTGCCGCGCACGTCCGAGAGCTGTCCGGGCGAGCACTCGGTGAGGTCGCGCCCGTCGAAGTCGATGCGCCCGCCGACGACCTTGCCGGGCGGCATCGGCAGCAGTTTGGTGATCGACTCGCAGACCACAGTTTTACCGGACCCGCTCTCGCCGACCAGACAGACGGTCTCGCCCCGCTCGACCGCGAAACTCACCCCATCGACCGCCAGCACCGTGCCCTCACTCGTCTCGAAGTGGGTTCGGAGGTCGTTCACCGAGAGCAGCGGTTCGCTCATGCCTCTCCCCGCGGGTCGAGCGTGTCCCGGAGTGCATCGCCGACGACGCTGAACGAGAACACCGTAATGACCAGAAACACCAGCGGGAACACCCATACCCACCACAGCTCCGTGTTCAGGTCGGTGAGCATCTGTCCCCACGACGGGACGTTCTCGTCGCCCAGCAGGACGATGAACGAGATGGCCGCCTCCGTGAGAATCAGCAGCGGAATCTGGCGTGTCGTGGCCGTGAGAACAGTACTGGAGACGTTCGGGAGGATATGTCTACGGATGACCTGTAACCGGCTTGCGCCCGCGCTCTCGGCGGCGGTGATGTAGAGTTCCCCGCGGCGTTGGGCGACCTCGCTGCGGACCAAGCGCGCGACGCCACCCCAACTCAGCAGGCCGAACACGAGAACGATGAGGAACAGGCTCTGGCCGAAGACGAACCCGAGGACGATGTAGACGAGAAACGCCGGCACCGTCTGCTGGATGTCGACGTAGCGCATCAACACGTCGTCGACCCAGCCGCCGACGTAGCCGGCGACGGTGCCGACGGCCGTCGCAATCGGTACCATGAGCATCGACGTGACGAGCGCGACGAGCAGGCTCACGCCCATCCCGGCGACGACCAGCCGCAGGACGCCCTGCCCGACCGCATTGGTTCCAAACGGGAACCGGAGACTCCCGTGACAGGACTGCTGGATGGCGGGACCGGTCACCTCGCCGACGCAGTTGATGGCGACCGTCCCCGCCTCGACGGTGGCAAACAGCGCCGGCTGTTTGGCGTACTGGATGTTCGTCGGCGGACGGTCGAGCACGAGCAGGCTGGCCGTCCCGAGAACGAAGAAGACGGCCAGATAGGCCGCACACACGGCGGCGAGCCTGTTCCGGCGGAACCGTCGCCAATACTGCATCGTCCGCTCGCGGTTGCGGACGACCGGAACGACGACGGCGAAGGCGAAGACGACGAGCGAGAGAACGAACAGCCAGTCGAGCCGTGAGGGGGCGTACCACGCGCCGACCGACAGGTCGTAGCCGGTGAATCGGTCGTAGAGGAACAGCGCCGCGAGCAACCCGAGCGCGAGGAGAAAGCCGCCGGTTCGTCGTCCGACCACCGGCCGCTCCTCGCCCAACTCCTCCCAATCGATGGCATCGAACTGGGCGTCGATGCCCGTATCGGAATCGACCGCCATGCTGCTTATTCACTGCATTCGCCCCCGCCGTGCCATAAGCTTTCAGGCCGTCGTCGGTATCCGATAGAACGATAGCGCCTGAAAACTTATGGGCCGCCGGGGCATGGTCGGCAGCAGCATCGAAGGATGTCCCGTCCAGCACCCTCCACGCGCGGTCTGCAATCGAGCCGACGGCGGCATCCGCCCGGCTCGCAACGCCGGCAGCGAACTGACTCTCATCCGACGATGGGTGGTGCGGTAGCGTGAGCCGTCGCTGGCAGATCGTTCGTCGAGCCGCGTTTGCCGTGTTCGCCGCGTTCCTCGTCGTCTCGCTGGTCTTTGCGTTCGTCGCGGCCACCGCCGACCCCTTCACCGGACAGCTCGCCCGGGCTGCCGCTCTGGAATCCGCGGAGGAAGGCACCCCTGTGAAACAAACCGATGCGTGGGAGCGATTGATGGAATACAGACAGCAGCGCAACCTCGACGAACCAATCGGTGAGCGGTACGTCCGCTGGTTGGGCGACGTTGCGACCCTCGACCTCGGGACGGCGTTCGGGACGACGGCGACGGGGACGATGTACGGGCAGTCCTATCCCGAGGGAACCCCGGTCACCTCGCTGGTGGCGAGTGCGGTGTCGCGCACCCTGTCGTACCTCCTTCCGGCAATCGTGTTCTCGGTGGTCGGTGGTGTCGCTCTTGGCGTCTACACGGCGACACACCAGCACGCGCTCATCGACCGGTTCGGCACGGCTGTCGCCCATCTCGGGTTCAGTTTGCCGAACTTCTGGCTCGCGGAGGTGGTGGTGCTCTCCGGAATCGGTGTGGGCGGATTGCTGTCGGGCGCGCCGGGACGAACGAACGGGCCTCTCCATACGGTGGTGTTTCCGGCCGCGGTTCTGGGAACGAGCCTGCTCGCCGGCCAACTCCGGTATGCGCGTGCTCAGTCGCTCGAATACATCGACGCGGAATTCATCAAACTCGTTCGAGCGAAGGGAGCGGGAACCCGACGGGTCGCCCGGCATCTGCTGCGGAACGCGGCCGTCCCACTGCTATCGCTGTTTTTCGCGGACGTGCTCGGCATCGTCGTGCTGAACGTCTTCGTCATCGAGTACGTCTTTGGGATTCAGGGTCTCGGGGGTCTGAGCCTCGTCGCCATCCAATCGCGAGACATGCCGGTGATACTCGGTACCACGATGGTCGTCGTGCTCGTCGGCGTGCTCGGCAACTTCCTCGCAGACGTTGCCGCCGTCGTGCTCGATCCACGAATCGAATAGCCACATCGTCGCAGGCACAGGATTCGGTTTCACCAATCGGCCACGACTCTCGGACGCTATCGGGTTCAGTCCTCGGTGGTCGGGTACTCCGTATCGAGGTCGAGGTCCGAATCATCGGGACTGACGCTACCGGTGCGATACCCCGCTAAATCGAGCGTCACGTGCTCGAACCCGATATCCGAGAGGTGTTCGCGTGCTGCGCGGGCGAAGTCGGCGTCGAGCGCGCGCTCCAGTTCGTCGGGCGCGACCTCGATGCGGGCCAGTCCGTCGTGGTCACGGACCCGAAACTGCTCGAATCCCCACGTCCGCAGCAGGGTTTCGGCCTTCTCGACGCGTGTGAGGCGCTCCTCGGTGACTTCGAGTCCTGTGGGAATCCGCGAGGAGAGACACGCCATCGAGGGCTTTTCCGAGACCGACAATCCATAGTCGCGGGCGATCTCGCGCACCTCTTCTTTCGTGACCTCGTGTTCGAGCAGCGGCGAGTAGGCGTTCAGTTCCTCGACCGCCCGGAGACCGGGCCGGTGGCCCTCGCCGGGGTCCGATGCATTGGTTCCGTCACAGACGGTTTCGATGCCCAACTCGCGGGCGGCGTCGAACATCGCCGACAGCCGCATCGTCCGGCAGTGGTAGCACCGGTCACCGTCGTTTTGCACGAATTCCTGACTAGCGAGCTCGGAGAACTCGACGATCTCGTGGCGAATCCCGATTTCCCTGGCGACCCGTTTCGTGTCGTCGAGTTCCGCCGCCGGCAGCGTCTCGCTCTTTGCGGTGCAGGCCACCGCATCGTCGCCGAGCGCGTCGTGAGCGAGTGCTGCGACGACGCTCGAATCCACACCACCCGAAAAGGCGACGAGCACGCCGTCGCGCGCCGCGAGGTCTTCGCGCGCGGCGGTCAGTTTCTCTTGGACGCTCATTGGCTTTCGTGGGAGTTCGTGCGTCAAAAGCACGGTGCTGTGGGCGTCGCTGCCCGGATGGTTTTTCTCCCCGGCGCGGGAGTATCGACTCGATGGACCTCGAATCCATCTCCGGGGTCGGGGAAAAGACCGCCGCGCGCCTCCAATCGCTTGACGACGCCGAGCGCGCGCTGCGGGAGGGCGACGTGGCGACGCTCGCGCGCGCACCGGACATCTCACCGGGGCGAGCGGCGGCCATCGCCCGCGCGGCCATCCGCGACGACCACGACGATTCGGGGGAGTTTCTCGCCACCGAGCGCTCGCGGGAGATATACCGTGCGGCGCTCGACCTGCTCCAAGAGCGCGCGGTCACCGACGACGCCGCCCACAGGTTAGAAACGCTCTTTCCGACCGGAAGTGCCTCGCGCATCGAAGAGGTCCGCGAGTGGGTCGAGGTGGCGATGGAGCGCGAACCGGACCCCGATGTACTGGAGGCACTCGCCGGCGTCGGACCGCTCGAACCCCCACCCACCGAACGGATTCGCGAGCGCTGTCTCGCGACCACCGACGCCGAGCGCCACGCCGAAGCCAAGCAGGCCTTTCCGGAACTATCGGTCGAAATCGTCGAGGACACACATGGATTGGCGGACCTCGCACGTGGCTACGCGACCGTCATCGCGCTCGACGAAACGTTTGCTGGCGTCGACATCGACGGTGACGTGCGCGTCATGCCGGATGCGCTCGACAGACCCGAGGAAGTGGTCCCCGAGCGCACGCTCGCCCTTTTCGCGCACAACCGCGAGCGCATCCGCGCCGCGGCCGCCGTCCACCGCACGTCGGACCTCGACTCCCCCATCGACCTCGCGGCGCTTGAGACCCACCTCTCGAACCTCGACGACGATGGCGGGGTGGTCGGCGACGAAGAACTCCACAGGCTACAGCGGGCGGCTGCGGACCTCGATGCGGCGGTCTCCACAGCGGAGAGCGTCGCCAACGACCGCCTGCGGGAGGCCATCGAGGAACGGGACGTCACCATCGAGGGTGCGGACCTGCTCTCGCTCGTCGAGCAGGGGGCGGGCGTCGATTCGCTGCTCTCGCGCGAACTCGAAGACGAACACGCCGCCGCCATCGACGCCGCGCGCGAACACTTCGTCGATGCGCTCGCACTCACCGATGGCGAGGCCGACCTCGCTACCCGCGCCTTCCCCGAGGAGCCGACGTTTCCGGTCGAGCACGACGAGGGCATCATCAATCGCCTGCGCGAGGAATTGACCGTGGCGCGCGACCGCCGGGCCAGTCGGCTGAAGCGTGACCTCGCGGCCGACCTCGCCGCCATGCGCGAGGACTGTGACGACCTCGTCCGAGCGGCGCTCGACCGCGACGTCGCACTCGCCGTTTCGCGCTTCGCCCGTGATTTCGACTGTGTGCTGCCCGCGTTCGGTGGCACTGGCATCGTCATCGAGGGCGGACGCTCGCCGCTGCTCGACTGTGGCTTCGACGCTGTCGAACCGGTCGACTACGCGGTCGCGGGACCGACGCTGCTCTCGGGGGTCAACTCCGGCGGGAAGACTTCGACGCTCGATTTGCTCGCGCTCGTGACGGTGCTCGCCCACATGGGTTTACCTGTTCCCGCCGCACAGGTAGAAATCGAGCGCTACGAGGCGCTGCACTACCAGGCCAAGAGTCAGGGGACGCTCGATGCGGGCGCGTTCGAGGCCACGCTCAGGGAGTTCGCCGGTCTCGTCACCGGCGAGAAGCGCCGGCTCGTGCTCGTCGACGAACTCGAAAGTATCACCGAACCCGGCGCGTCGGCGACCATCATCGCCGGCATTCTCGAAGAACTCGCCGGTGAAACTACTGGAGTATTCGTCTCGCATCTCGCCGGCGAAATCCGCGAAGCCGCCGACTTCGAGGTTTCGGTCGACGGCATCGAGGCGGTCGGACTCGAAGACGGCGAGCTGGTCGTCGAGCGCTCGCCGAAAAAGGGCGTTCTCGCGCGCTCGACACCCGAACTCATCGTCGAGAAGCTCGCGGCCGAGGACGGGAGTGACGAAAACGGGGCGTTCTACGACCGACTGCTCGAAAAGTTCGAGACATGACCGAGGCTCGATTGTGGTTCGGAAGCCGAATTATAACCAAACGACAGTAGAGTAACGTATAAAATGATGGGCAAAAAAGTAGCGTCATGGACAGCAGACGGAAACTCGGAGCCTTTCTGGTTATCGCTGGTCTCCTCGTGGTAATCGGGAACTTCCAGAACGGAGCGCCGATTTTGTCCTTCGAACAGATGCCGGACACCCCCGTGAGAGGCGACCCAGTACCCTATATCGTCAGCTGGGCGGTCGGAGTCGGCTGTCTCGTATACGGTGCGCTACTCCTGTTGGACGTTCTGCCTGACGATTGGGCGCTTCGTCGGCTCCTCCTGAAGTAGTGGGTCCGTCGATGAATCGTTCCGACAGGCTACATCACCATCGCCAGCCCGACCGCGCTGTATCCCGCGATGCCGAGCAGATAGCAACCGAGTTCGAGCCGGCCGGGCAGTGAGAGCGAATCGGGTTGGTACTGTGACGGGTCGGTGACGTTTTGGAAGCCGGCCACACCACCCTCCTCGACGGTGTCGAGACCGGCATCCGACGCGCCGAACAGCAACGGTCCGAGGACGAGCGCGCCGAGCAGCATGACCAGCGCGGCGAGACCGAACGCGTATCCGACGATACGACTCCCGGCGAACACGACGAGGACGGTACCACCGGCGTACAGAACGCCGTACTTTGCGCCGAGTACGGCCAGCCTACGGCGCTCCATGTGTCGATTTCTGTCTACGGCGGCATATGTCTTTCCGGCGCTTGTCGTCTCGGTGCTCGCCAACGGCGCTTTGCGACTGCTGGCCTACCATGTCAGCACGAACGACGACGGTCAGGGGATGTGGTATCTCAGAGCCCTCTCGTCAGGCCACCGTTGCGGAAGTCCGCCGCACCGGTGTACTCGCCGGTCTCCTGGTCGACCCGAATCGTCATGACGTTGCCGAGACGGGTGAACGGCGATAGCTCGTAGCCCAGTTCGCGCAGTCCGTCCTGAACGTCCTCGGGAACGCTCGCCTCCGGGTAGATGGCGGGTTCGGAGTTGGCGTACAGCCGCGGCTCGGCGACCGCCTCGGCGAGACCCATCCCGAAGTCGACGAGGTTGATGACCATCTCCGCGACCGTGGTGATGATGGTCGTGCCGCCGGGTGACCCTACGGTGAACAGGGGCTTGCCGTCGCGGAAGACGATGGTCGGACTCGTCGAGCTGAGCGGCCGTTTGAGGGGCTGGACCTCGTTCGGCCCGCCGGGTTCGGCGTCGAAGTCGGTCAGCTCGTTGTTGAGCATGAATCCCTGCCCCGGGACCATGATACCGCTGCCGAACAACTGTTCGATGGTGCTCGTCCACGAGACCATGTTACCATCGTCATCGGCGACCGTGAAGTGGGTCGTACTGCCGCGCGGACTGGGGATGTACGGTCGCGGCGCATCGCGAATCGTCGAAACGTCGTCGACGGTGAGCGGGTCGATGGCGTAGGGGCTGCCGGGCTGATAGCTCCACGGGTCGCCGGGCTGTTGGGTCTCGGTCGTCACTTCTCCGGATTCTATCGTCGCCCGGCGCTCGTCGAGGTATTCCTCGTCGAGCAGTCCCTGCCACGGCGCGTCGACGAACTGCTTGTCGCCCATGTACTCGCCGCGGTCGGCGTAGGCCAGTTTGAACGCCTCGACCAGTAATTGGGAGACCTCGACCGACTGGCGGTCGTATTGGCCGAGGTCGAACGGCTCTAGTAGTGAAAGGATGTGCGCAATCGTCAGCCCGCCGGAACTCGGCAGCGGCTGGGTTCGCACGGTCACATCGCCGTACTCGACGTATTCGGGCGTGTCGATGGTCACGTTGTACGCGCCCAAGTCGGCGGGCGTCATGCTGCCGCCGTTCTCCTGGACGACATCGGCGACCGCCTCGCCGACATCGCCCTTGTAGAGCGCGCCGACACCCTCCTCGGCGATGGTCTCGAAGGTCGCGGCGAGGTCCGGCTGCTCGACCCGGTCGCCGATGTCGAGCGGTGTCCCACCGGGCGCGAATACTGCGCGCGCGGCGTCGTTGAACTTCTCGTGTTCTTCCTCTATCGTACTCCCGAGGTAGTAATCGACCCGCGCGCCACCGGCGAGGTCGATGGCCGGCCCGATGAGGTCGTCGATGTCCCGCGTTCCGAACCGTTTCAGCGCGATGTCGCAGGCCTTGAGCGTGCCGGGGACGCCGACCGCCTGCCCGAGCGTGATGCGCTCGTCGAACGGTATCGGCTCGCCGTCTTCGAGGAACATGTCCGGCGTCGCGCCGAAGGGGGCGCGCTCGCGGTTGTCGACCGAATAGAGTTCGTCCTCGCCCGCGTCGTAGACCAACATGAATCCGCCGCCGCCGATACCCGAGGTGTGGGGCTGGACGGCGTTGAGCGCGAACTGGACCGCGACCGCCGCGTCGACCGCGTTTCCGCCCGCTTCGAGCACGTCGGCCCCGATGGTGCTCGCCCGCGGGTCCGACGAGGCGACCATCCCCTCGTCGCTGGTCGCCGTATCGACCCGGTCGATGCGGTCGCGTTCGTCCGACTCGTCGCCATGAGCGCTGGCCCGATTGGCGGTGACGGGAAACGCACTCGCGCCGAGCGCGACGGCCGAGCCTTTCAGAAACGTCCGTCGGCGGGTCTCGCCCCGCTCGCTGTCCGTCGATTCATTCTCACCCACTGACTGCTCTCTGCTCCCTACTCGTCGATTGTCGTCGTGCACCATGCGTTCGAAACTCACGACACGTCCTATTAACGCTATTTGATATCTTACACGGAGAACAGTATCGAAAACTACCCGCTTGGGCGTAGCACGGTCGGCAAACGGACACGGACCGGCCTACGGCGTGATGACGGCCCGGCCTTCGACCTCGCCATGTTCGAGTTTCGCGGCGACGTCGTTGATTTCGTCGAGTCCGTACTGGGTGGTGCGGAGGTCGACATCGCCACGCTCGACCAGCGCGACGAGTTCCTGGAGTTCGGTGTAGTTGCCGACCAGTGTACCTCGATAGCTGAAATCACCGTTGACGAGTGCCTGTGACGGCTCGTGGACGTGGCCGCCGTAGCCGACGACGTAGTGGTCACCACCGCCGGCGAGGACGTCCGGCCCCAGTCCTGTCGTCTCGTCCGCACCGACGAAATCGAGGACTTGCTGAACGCCCGTCCCGTCGGTGAGTGCGTCGATCTCCTCGGCGACGTTCTCCTCGGTGGGGTTTATCGTGTGGTGTGCGCCCAGCTCCTCGGCCAGCGCGAGCGCGCTGTCTTTCATATCGACGGCGGTGATCGTCGTCGCGGCCATCGCATCCAGACATTGCAGGCCGATGTGGCCGAGACCGCCAATGCCGATGACCACCGCGTGGTCGCCCGGGTCCAGTTCCCGGGCGGCGAGTTTCACCGCGTGATAGGCGGTGATGCCCGCGTCGGCGTGGGGCGCGATGTCGGTGGTGTCCACGCCGTCGGGGAGCGGGATGACGGCGCGCTCGTTCGTCAACAACCGTTCGGCGAACCCGCCATCGGTCGAGAGACCGGGAAAGGCGATGTTCTCGCAGTGCATGTCGTTGCCGAGCCGGCAGGGTCGGCAGGTGCCACAGGTCATCACGGGATGGCAGATGACCGACTCACCTTCCTCGACCACCGACACGCCGTCGCCGACTTCGACTACTGTGCCGGCGTTTTCGTGACCCAGCGTCATCGGGAGGTCCTGTGGCATGTACTGGGCCCACATCCCCTCGATGACGTGGTTGTCAGTCTGACACCAGCCCGCACCCTCGATGTCGACGACGACGTGGTCGGCTTGCTCGGGCTGTGGCTCGTCGACGTCGTCTATCGAGAGCGCGTCGTTCATCTCCTCGGTGTACTCGTGGAGTCTGGCTGCTTGCATGGTAGCACACATCACTACTTCGGTGGCCGGCAAAAGTGTTCGTGCCGACGCTCACACTCTCGCCGGGTGGCCCATGCGGGACCGACCAAAGGTATATTGCCATGTGACATCACCGCACATATGGCATGTACAGGCACGACGGCGAGGACGTGTTCGTCATCGATTCCCACGTCCATCACTGGGATGCGAGCGAGGAGAACATCATCCACGAGGGCGGCGAACAGTTCATCCAGTGTTTCTACGATTACCACGCGGCGTTCACGCCCGAGGAACGCCAGTGGAGCATCGACGAATATCGAAAGTACAGCGCAGACCGGATGGTCCGTGACCTCTTTCGGGATGGCCACGCCGACATGGGTATCTTCCAGCCGACGTATCTGGGCGAGTTCTACGAGAACGGCTTCAACACCATCGAGGACAACGCCGGACTCACTGAGGAGTACCCCGAGCGATTCGTTCTGAACGGGCGATTCGACCCGCGCGAGGGCGAGGCGGGCCTCGAAGAACTCGAACGCCAAAAGGCAGAACACGATATTCAGGGCGTCAAACTCTACACCGCCGAGTGGAACGGTGACTCGAAGGGCTGGCGGCTCGACAGCGAGGAAGCCTTCGAATACCTCGAAAAATGTGCCGAGTTGGGCATCACGAATATCCACGCCCATAAGGGACCCACGATTCGGCCACTCAATCGCGACGCCTTCGACGTGGCCGACGTCGACGACGCCGCGACGTCGTTCCCGGAACTCGACTTCATCGTCGAACACGTCGGCTTTCCCCGCTTCGACGACTTCGCACATCTCGGGGCACAGGAGAGCAACGTCTATGGCGGATTGGCGGTGGTCGCGCCGATGGCACACGCCCGCCCCCGGAAGTTCGGGGAAATCATGGGCGAACTCCTGTTTTGGGTCGGCGAGGACAACATCCTCTTCGGCAGCGATTACGCGCTCTGGGAACCCGAGTGGGTCGTGGAGGCGGTGATGGAGGCCGAACTCACGCCCGAACAGCGCGACGAGTTCGGCGTTTCACTCACTCACGACGTGAAAAAGAAGATCATGGGCGAGAACGCCGCCGAACTCTACGACATCGACATCGAGGGGAAAAAGGAAGCACTCCGCGACGACGCCATCAGCGACGAGTTCGACATGGGCGACCAGTACGGGGAGGCCGCTGCGGACTGATGGCCGTCGCCGATATCGACCACGCGACCGTTACGGAGCGACTCGACCGGGTGGACGACCCCGAACTCGACGAGTCTATCGTGGAACTCGATTACGTTCGGGACCTCACAATCGACGGCTCGGATGTTACTGTCGAACTCGTGTTGCCGACGGCGTGGTGTTCGCCCGCGTTCGCGTGGATGATGGCGACCGGCGCGCGCGAGGAAGTCGAGGACCTACCGGGCATCGAGAACTGCGATGTGCGGCTCGCAGACCACATGCACGAGCGGGAAATCAACCGCGGCGTGAACGAGGGACTGGCGTTCGCCGAGGCCTTTCCCGACGCCGAGGACGGCATCGAGGAGGTGCGGCGAACGCTCGACGAGAAGGCACGGATGGGCCGGCAGTATCGGGCTGTCGAGGCGCTGACGGCGGCCGGCGTCGACCCCGAACAGACGGTTTCGCTCCGGCGCGCGG
Source organism: Halococcus sp. AFM35 (assembly GCF_051195015.1). Classification (NCBI taxonomy): domain Archaea; kingdom Methanobacteriati; phylum Methanobacteriota; class Halobacteria; order Halobacteriales; family Halococcaceae; genus Halococcus; species Halococcus sp. AFM35. The sequence continues at coordinate 82,194 of NZ_JBNTJU010000008.1, read as the reverse complement.
ACGTTTCCCTCGGTGAGGAGCAGGCGCTCGTCTCGCTCGCTGAGGGGAGCCTCGTGGTCACAGTACCAATCGAACCGATGGCCGAGTACCTCCGGAAAGCCAAAGCCGTGGGTCTCGTGACCGACCCGGCCGACCGGCTGTTTGCGACGCCCGCGGGCGACCCGATCTCGCCCGCGGAGTTCGAAACCGTCCAGCGCCGCGCGCGACTGGCGAAGACGAACGCGAACGGGCAGGGCAGCGTCTGTGCGGCGCTCAACGAGGCGCGCAACGGGACGGCCGAAAGAGCGGAATAGCCGCTTTACTCCGATTTCCCGAGTCCGTACCGGCCCTCGCTGGCCCACTCGCCTTTGTCCCAGCCGCAGTTCGGACACGTGTTCTTTCGCCAGTCGAACGCCTCACTACACCACTGACAGTTGACCGTTCGTGGAGGTCTGTCCTTGGCGAGCTTTCGATTGTCCTCCTCCGGCATGGGTTCGGGCATGTACCGGAGTAGTAAAACCATTCGGTCTTGTAGGACGTATGACTCTTTGCACTACTCCCGCGGTAGATGGACGCAGCGAAGACGGCGACCGGATTCGCCCGAGCCACCGGCTGCGTTGGTTCTTGCCTGTGCTGTGCGGAACCGTCGAAGCCTTGAAGCCCTCGTGGAGCGTGGTGAAAGTGATGGCCGAGGACGGCATGCTCTCGTGGGACGAGTCGCTCTTTCGTGACGAGCACGTCTTCGAAATCGACTACCTGCCCGAGACCTTCCACCACCGCGACCGACAGTTACAAGGGTTACAGCACGCGCTGCGGCCCGCCGTTCGGGGGTCGCGCCCGCTCAACGCGATGGTGCGCGGCCCGCCCGGAACCGGCAAGACGACCGCGATTCAGAAACTGTTCGGCGAACTCGACGGCCGGCGCGGCGTGCGCACGGTGAGAGTGAACTGTCAAGTGGACTCGACGCGATACGCGGTCTTTTCCAGAGTTTTCGAACGGATTTTCGAATACGAACCGCCGGCCAGCGGCGTCTCGTTCAAGAGCCTGTTCACACAGATCACCGACCACCTCACCGACGAGAATGAAGTCCTCACAGTCTGTCTCGACGACGTGAACTACCTCTTCTACGAGGGCGAAGCCTCGGAGACGCTCTACTCGCTGCTCAGGGCGCACGAGACCCACGCGGGTGCGAAAATCGGCGTCCTGCTGGTCTCCTCGGACCTCGACCTCGATGTGATCGCCGAACTCGATGGGAGGGTTCAAAGCGTGTTCCGCCCTGAGGAAGTGTTCTTCCCGGCCTACGACGAGGCGGCTATCGTCGACATCCTCGACGAGCGCGTCGAGCGCGGCTTTCGTGACGGCGTGGTCGGTCCCACGGTACTGGACCGCGTGGCCGACCTCACCGCCGAGACCGGCGACCTGCGGGTGGGTATCGACCTCCTCCGACGCGCGGGGCTGAACGCCGAGCGGCGCGCGAGCGACGTGGTGGAGACCGAGGACGTCGAAACCGCCTACGAGACGGCCAAACACGTCCACCTCTCGCGGCGCGTCCGTGGGTTGTCTGACTCCGAACGCACTCTCCTGGAGACCATCGCCGACCACGACGGCGAGCGCGCCGGCGCGGTCTACGAGGCCTTCCACGACGAGACCGACCTCGGCTACACCCGGTATTCGGAACTGGTCAACAAACTCGACCGCGTGGGACTGATCGAAGCCACCTACACCACCGTCGACGGTCGCGGGCGCTCGCGCGAACTCTCGCTTTCCTACGATGTCGATGCCATCCGCGACCGACTCTGATTGCGATTCGTCGGACGACGAAACCGCAATCGGAGCGACCCGCGACGACCTACTCGTTGCCGGTCCAGCGAAGCAATAGTAATGTGCCCTCGAAGAGGGTAATCATCGTCGCCGCCACCAGAATGGGGGCCATCCCGGTCGGGTCGGGGCTGAACAGGAACGAAACTCCGAGGAAGGCCCCCCAGAAGTAGAGGCGCTTGCTCGCGAGCCACGCCCGCGTCGTCACGCCCATCATGATGGCGAGCATCACGAACAGTGGAATCTGGAAGACGAGGGCGAAAAAGCCCATCAGTAGCGTCATCAGTCCGAACGTCTCGGTCAGCCCGAACGCGATGGTCGTCACGCCCTGGGAATACTGGAGGAAGTAGGTGAAGATAACAGGAAGGATGAGATAGAAGGCGAAGGCGACGCCGGCGATGGCGAGGATGAGGCTCGTCGGCACGGCCGCGAGGTAGTACCGGCGCTCTCTGGGGTAGAGACCGGGGCGCATGAAGCGGTAGGTCTGATAGACGAACAGGGGAAGTGCAATCACGAACCCGGCGAGCGAGGACACCTTGAGGCGGGCGAGAATCAGGGCGAGCGGGTCGTAGACGCGCGGTCTGGCTGCTTGCGGTCCCGTCGGTCCCGGCAGCAGCGAATACCAGATGAAGTTGATGAGGTCATCGGCGATGGGGAAGACGACGCCGCTGACCAGCGCCATGACGACCAGCACGACCCCCAGCCGCTTTATCATCTCCTCGATGTGGTCGGCAAGCGGCATCTCGGTGTCCTCAAGCGGCGCGCTCTCGGCGCTTCGTTCGCTCTCAGCACTCGTCCCCGTCGATTCGGCCATCCGGCCGATGGTTCTTCGGTGAGCGTTGTAAGCCTTCTTCTCGCCGGCGCGACCGACAAGATTGATAACAGCGAGTCAGCAACCCTTACCGAAGGATGTCCGGAGCCGTCGACGACGACGTCCGTCGCTCGGTCGCGCGCGGACGGGAGACGCTGGGAGCGCTGCTGTCGGCTGCCCAGACGCATCTCCAGAAGGTGGCTATCGTCTTCCTCATCGCCTTCCTCGGCACGTTCTACGCGCTCTGGCTCTACGTCTGGGAACGACTGAAGGCCGACCTCTTCGCACGATTGCCGCCCCGTGTCGCCGAGCAGACCACCGTGGTCGCCACCACGCCCTTCGACGTTCCCCTCCTCCAAGTGAAGATCTCGCTGTTCGTCGCCGCGTTCGTCTCGCTCCCGGTCTTACTCTACTACTCCCGGGACGCGCTCAAGGCCCGTGGGTACTGGCCCCAGGTCGGCGCGCGCTGGAAGGTCGCCCTCGTCGTGGTCCTCGCGGCGGCGCTGTTCGTCGTCGGCACCTCGTATGGCTACTTCGTCTTCTTCCCGCTGATGTTCGAGTTCCTCGCGTCGAACTCCGTGGCGGTCGGGTTCGAACCCACCTACTCCATCGTGCTCTGGGCACAGTTCATCCTCCTGCTCTCCGTTTCGTTCGGCGTCGCCGCCCAGCTCCCGCTCGCGATGACCGGTCTCTCGCTTTCGGGCATCGTCCCCTACGAGACCTTCCGCGAGAAATGGAAGTACGCCATCGTCGCCGCCTTCACCTTCGGCGCGCTGTTCTCGCCGCCGGACCCCTTCACACAGATCCTCTGGGCGGTGCCCATCGTCTTTCTGTACGTACTCAGCCTCGCTCTCACGCGCTTCGTCGTCACGCTCCAGCGCGGTGGGGGCGCGGTCAGCGTTCGCCGCGTCGTCCGCAACCAGTGGGCACGGATTCTCGGAATTCCGATACTCGTTGCCGGCGTCGTCGCCGGGGCCATTGTCGCCGGTTTTGGAGAGTATTTCAATCAGGTCGTCGTCCCGCGAATCCCCTTCTTCACGCCCGCGGAGCCGGTGTTCAAGTACATCGGCCCGATGCTCGGCCTGCCGCGAGACGCGGCCATCGCGGTCGTCGCGGCGGGCGTCTTTTTCGTGCTGGTCGCGCTCGCGCTCGTCTACTACGTCTACCGCGCCGTCGAACGTGCGGCGGCCCAGCCCGGCCGTCCCGGCAGTCCCGAAACCATCGACGTCGCCGACCTCGATGAAGCGGGTATCCGGGCCGCGCCGGTCGAGGCGTTCGCCGCGATGAGCGAACAGGAGGCGACCGCGCAGGCGAGCATGGCGATGAGCGACGGCGAGCCGAACAAGGCACAGGCCATCCTCGACCGCTTCGACGAGGCACAGACCCCGGACGACGAGACCGACGAGCCGGACGAATTCCCCGACGAGTTCGAGTCGGCCACCGAGGCCCAGAACGCCGAGGACCCGGTCGAAGACAACGCCTTCACCCGGACGACCGCCGGCATGGTCGATGCCTTCACCGCCGAGGAGACCACCGAGGAGGACATCGGGGGCTACTACTACGACATCGCGTTCGTCCTCGACAGCCTGCGCTCGCGGGCCTTCATCCTCGTGGGCCTCTTTATGGCCGTGCTCGCGGGCACGTTCATCTGGCTCTCACAGGGCGGTATCGGCGGGATTCGGGCCGACTTCCTCTCCCGGCTGCCCGCCACCGTCCGTCCCGCGAAGGTCGGCGTCGTCGAACTCCACCCCGTCGAGGCACTGGTCTTCGAGATCAAAATCAGCACGCTGCTGGCGGCGCTTGCGGTCCTTCCCTTCGTTCTCTACTGGGCGTGGCCGGCGCTGCGCGAGCGCGGACTGGCCGGCGGCGATAGGCGCGTCCTCTTCGTCTGGGCCGGCGCGCTCTTCGTAAGCTTGGCCGGCGGCGTCGCCTTCGGCTACACGACGGTGGCTCCAACGGTGATATCGTGGCTCGCCGCCGACGTGATCGGCGCGAACATGGTGGTCGCCTACCGCATCTCCTCGGCGGGCTGGCTCGTCTTCTTCACGACCGCCGGCATCGGCCTGCTCGCGATGATTCCGGTGACGATGGTGCTGTTCCATCGCGGCGGACTGGTGCCCTACGGCGCGATGCGCACCCGCTGGCGTGAGGTGACCGTGGCCGTGTTCGGGTTCACCGCCTACGCCTCGCCGCGCGGCGTGTTCATGATGTTCATCATCGGCATTCCCATCATGCTGTGCTACGGTCTCGGTCTCGGCCTGCTCTGGCTGTACACCCTCGGCGGGCGGCGAACGACGCGCGGCCAGCGCGAGAGCGCCGACTGAGCCGAACGGCCTATCTACCCGTGGCGTTCGCCTCCGGTATGACTCACTACTCGTTGGAGACGCCACACGGGGGCCATGATGAGCACTGATAGCGGAGCATCCGGCGTGCAGGTGGCGCTCATCGCCCTCTTTACGACCGCGCTCGTGACCTCCCAGCTCACCGCGACCAAGGTGCTCGGCTTTGCGATACCGTTCTCCCTGCCGGTCGTCGGTGCGGAGCTGATACTGCCGGGTGCGTCGCTCGCGTACGCGCTCACCTTCCTCGCCTCCGACTGCTACGCGGAGCTGTACGGCCGGCGGGCGGCCCACGTCCTCGTCACCATCGGCTTCGCGATGAACCTCGTTCTCCTCGGACTCGTCTGGGCGACGATAGCCGCCCCCGCTGCCGCCAGCAGCGCGGTCGACCCCGGAGCCTTCGCCGCGGTGCTCGGCGCGAGCACCAACGTGGTGCTTGGAAGCCTACTCGCCTACCTCGTGAGCCAGAACTGGGACGTCTTCGTCTTCCATCGCCTACGAGAACTCACCGACGGGCGCGCACTCTGGCTGCGCAACATCGGCTCGACGGCGACGAGTCAGGCGCTCGATACCGTCATCTTCGTCGGCGTCGCCTTCTATCTCGCGCCAGAACTGCTCGGGGTCGGCAGCCCGCTCCCGCTCTCGGTGTTGGTCGCCCTCGGTGTCGGCCAGTACCTGCTCAAACTCCTGATTGCACTGTTCGATACACCCGTGGTCTACGCCATCGTCGGCTACGCCCGCTCGCGGACCGCGGTCGGGTCGGCCCCCGGTGCCGACTGACTTTTCCCTGCCCCTCACTCGCCGTCGACCGACTCCAACTCCACCCGCCCGCTGGTCGCACTCAGTAGTCGCTCGCGCAAGTTCCCGATATCGGCGCTCGGGGCGCACACCTCGAAAACCGCCCGCTCCCCGTAGCTCGCATCGACGGTCGCGTCGGCGCTTTCGAGAATGCCCCGCACGGTGCCGGAGTCGTCGTAATCCACGGCGAGACGGAGCCGTTCGTGTGGCCGTCGCTCGACGGTGCCGGCGTCGTCGAGCGCGTCTTTCACCGCCCGGCCGTACGCACGGGCGAGACCCCCGACGCCGAGGTTCGTCCCGCCGTAGTAGCGCGTGACGACCGCCGCGACGTTCTCCAGTTCCTCGCGGTCCAAGACCGTGAGCACGGGCTTGCCGGCCGAGCCGCCGGGTTCGCCGTCGTCGTTCGCGTACTCGCGGAGCGGGTCAGCACGCACCCGGTAGGCGGGCACGTTGTGCGTCGCGTCCGGGTACTCGTCCTCGACGCCGGCGACGAACTCCTCGGCGGCGGCGACCGACTCGACGGGGACGATGTGGCCGATGAACCGGGAGCCACGCTCCGCGAAGACCGCCTCGCCCCGGCCAGCGACGGTTCGGTACGTCTCTGTCACTGCCGGTTCGTCGTGGCGACCACGGAAGGTCCCATCGGAACCGTCGGTCGACCGGTGCGTCGGTAACCCTTCCGTTTCGCCACAACACGTATCTCCGCTGGCCGAGTTGCCACGACCGAATGCCGTTTACCCCGTTTCATCTCGGTCCCGCGCTGCTGTTCGGCGTCGTGCTGTTTCGCTGGCTCGACTTCCCGACGTTTCTGGCGGCGAACGTCGTCGTCGATGTCCGCGCCGCGCTGATCTACTTCGGGTATTTCGACGGACGGCTCCACGGCCCGCTCCACACGTTCGCTATTGGTACTGTGCTGGCGCTCGTGCTCTCGGTCGGTGTCTACGCCGCGAAACCGCTCTGTAACCGGGTTCTCGCCCCGTTTCGACTCGACCAGGACCGCGCGTGGCGGACGGTCGTGGCTGCGGCCCTCGGTGGGGTGTATCTCCACATCTGTCTCGATTCGATGCTCTACACCGACATCCGTCCGTTCTTTCCGTCGGCGTTCAACCCGTTTTTCGGCCTGCTCTCGTCGTTCGAGGTCTACGGGCTGTGCGTGCTCGCGTTCGTCCTCGGCGCGGTCGCGTACGTCGGCCGACTCGTCCATCCACGGTTCTCGCTCGACGGGTGAGCAACCGTCATTCGAGTTCGAGCTTCCGGACGAATGCCAGTTCTCGAATCTCGGTCAGCACCGCGCCCGGCAGCGGCTCGTCGGTGATGATCGACAGCCGCGGCTCGTCGGTGAACTCGGGGTCCTCGCTGATGGTCTGGCGGATCGAGATGTCGTGGTCGGCGATCACAGTTGTAACGCTCGCGACGATACCCACCCCTTCGGCGTCGCCGACTTCCACGGTCAAAACCGAGAGGTCGAGTACCGGCGCGAGGTCCTTGAGGCTCGGCACCGCGGAGATGTTGTGGAAGATGGGCCGGAGTTCGTCGTCGTCGAGCAGTGCGTCGGTCGTCGAGTCCACCACTCTCCTATCGACGCCGACCTCGGTCGCGACCTGCGTGTTCGGGATTTCGATGCCGCCCGAGACCACCCGCCCTTCCGAACTGACCGAGAAGCCGCGTTCGAGCAGCAGCCTGACGACCGCCTGCTGGCCCGGACTGCCCGCGAACTTCGCCATGATCTCGTCGAACATCACAACTGGCCTTTCGTGCTCGGCGTCCCCTCGCGGCGCTCGTCCGGGCGAGTGGCGTCGTCGAGCGTCCGCGCGACGGCCTTGAATAGCGCCTCGATTTCGTGATGGGCGTTCTCGCCCTCGATTTCGGTGTGCAGCGTCAGCCCGGCGTTCGTGGCGAGCGAGCGGAAGAAATGCGGAGCCATCGCGCTCGTGAACCCGCCCACTGCTGCCTGCGAGAACTCGCCGTCGAAGCGAAAGAGCGGCCGTCCCGAGACGTCGGCCACGGCGCTCGCGACGGTCTCGTCGAGCGGCACACGCCTGTCGGCGAAGCGCCGAATCCCCGCGCGGTCGCCGAGCGCCTCGTCGAAGGCTTCCCCGAGCGCGATGGCGATGTCCTCGACGGTGTGGTGGTCGTCGATGTGGAGGTCGCCGTCACAGGCGATATCGAGGTCGAACAGGCCGTGTTTGGCGAACGAATCGAGCATGTGGTCGAGAAAGCCGATGCCCGTGTCGGCGTCGCTCTCGCCGTCGCCGTCGATGGCGAGAGCGACCTCGATGTCGGTCTCGGCCGTCTCACGCGTTACGGTCGCGGTTCGGGGCATATCGATGCTCTCCCGGGCAGACGTAAGGCGATTGTGCTCCGAGGAACACTCTCACTGGTCGGCGACGCTTGCGATGGCCTCCTCCAGCGTGAATCGTCCCTCGTAGAGTGCGCTCCCGACGACGACCGCGCTCGCGCCCGCTTCATGGAGCGTGCGGATATCCGAAATGGTTCCGACACCGCCGCTGGCGACGACCGGAATCGAGACCGCCTCGGCGACCCGCTGGACGCGCTCGGCGTCGACGCCTTCCAATCGGCCTTCGACGTCGACGTCGGTGAAGAGGATGCCACCGGCACCGCGCTCTTCGTACTCGATGGCTGCCTCGGCGGGGTCAATCCCGGTGCCCTCCGTCCAACCGGAAACGACCACCTCGTCCCCCTTGGCATCGAGGCTCACGAGCACCCGTCCGGGGTGGGTGTCGTTGATTTCCGTGACGAGACCGGGATTTTCGACCGCCGCAGTCCCCAAAATCACGCGCTCGACGCCGCCGTCGAGCAACGTGCGAGCGTCCGCTGCGGTGCGAATCCCGCCGCCGAGCTGGACGGGGACATCGACCGCCTCGACGATGCGCTCGATTGCGTCCGCGTTCTCGCGTTCGCCATCGAAGGCCCCATCCAAATCGACGAGATGCAGCGTTCGCGCGCCCGCGTCGACCCAGCGCTCGGCCGCTTCGACCGGGTCGCCGTACTCCCGTCCACTCCCGCGCTCGCCGCCGACCAACTGGACGACCGCGCCGTCTTGGACGTCGACGGCGGGAATCACCTCGAACCCCTCGAACATGGTCGGCAATCGAGGGGTCACGGCCTAAACCCATCGGACCACCAGTGCTGATGGTGGTCTTCGGAAGGTTTTCGAATCGATGATAGATATCGAGGGAAAACACGTACCGTCGTGGTTCGCAGTGGTCACTCGCGCCCTTCGGCCCTACCCTATCCCGTTTTCGGGTTTCTCACCGTCTTTCGAGCGGGTTCTGTGGCTCCGAAACAGCAACATCTAACAAGCCGGGGCGAGAACGGCGAGTGATGCCCACAGTAGAATACGTCAACTACGAAGTGTTCGACGACCAGGGATGGGAGATCGACGACGACGACCTCTTCGAGAAGGCCGAAGACGCCGGTCTCGGCGAGGAGGACTACGGCTCGCTCGACGTCAACGAATCGGAGTACATCCTCGAAGCCGCCGAGGCACAGGGCTACGACTGGCCGTTCTCCTGTCGCGCCGGTGCGTGTGCGAACTGCGCCGCCATCGTCAAGGAGGGCGAAATCGACATGGACATGCAGCAGATCCTCTCCGACGAGGAAGTCGAGGACCGCAACGTGCGCCTGACCTGTATCGGGTCGCCCGCCGCCGACACCGTGAAGATCGTCTACAACGCCAAACACCTCGATTACCTCCAGAACCGCGTCATCTAGGAAACCCCACTTTTTTACACGGAGTCCTCGTTCGCGCCTTCGGCGCTCACTCGAACCCCGTCCAAAAACCTGGACTAAAAACTCCCGCTCACTCGCTACGCTCGTTCGCGGCGAACCGCGCTCGCTGCACTCGCGCGGACACCATCCGCCACCGCACAGCACCACAGAAGCCCTCGCTCCCTCACTCCGTTCGGTCGCTCGCCCTTCATCCACCAGGAACCGCGACCACCATCGCAGCCGCACAGCGGCCGCACCGCCATACCGTCCCGCAACCGCCGCAGCACCGGTGACCACCGAACGGTTTTGTCGCTGCGTGGCGAGAGTGGGATATGACACGAACGGCCGTCATCGCGGGCGTCGGTCCCGGACTGGGTGCATCGATAGCACGGAAGTTCGTCGCAGAGGGCTGTGCGGTCGGCCTGTTCGCGCGCTCGTCGGAGTTCATCGACGACCTCGCCGACGAACTGAACGGGGATGGCGAGGCGCTCGCGGTCGAGACCGACATCACCGATGCTGAACAGGTTGCAGCCGGCTTCGAGGAGGTGCGCGAGGCGTTCGGTCCCGTCGACGTACTCGTCAATCACGCAAGCGGCGGTGCATGGAAGCAGTTGATGGACCTCTCCGGCGATGAATTCGAGCAGGCAGTGGCGGTCGGAACCCACGGCGGATTTTACTGCTCGCAAGAAGCCGTTGCGGATATGCTCGACAACGGCGGCGGCACGGTAATTTTCACCGGCGCAACTTCTTCAGTGCGGGGCAACGAGGGCGCGCTCGCCTTTTCGGCTGGGAAGTTCGCGGTTCGAGGAATGGCCGAGTCGATGGCCCGTGACCTCGGCCCGAAGGGCATTCACGTCGCCCACGTCGTCATCGACGGCGGCATCCGTCCACCGAATCGGGAGGTCCAAAACCCCGACGACTACCTCGACCCCGACGCCATCGCCGGGAGCTATTGGCACCTCGTCGAACAGGACGAGAGCGCGTGGACACTCGAACTCGACCTCCGCCCGTACACCGAGGAGTTCTGATGGATGTCGGAACTCATCCACCACACCGACGAAAGCGCCGACGGTGGCGTATCGCCGTTCGATACTGTGATTCGAGAAATCGTCGCCGGCGAGGACGTACTGCTTGCGTCACCGTACATCACGCTCGACTATCTCGAAGGTCTCGTCAACGATACAGCGTCGTGGCGGCTGTTGACCGACATGGAGGCGTGGCTCGATAGCTGTCCGGCGAGCGAGCGCGAAACCATCAGCGAGTTCGTCGCGCACAATCACGGGCGAATACGCGACGTTCGCAATCTCCACGCGAAGGCGGTCATTGGCGAGACCGGTGCGCTCGTCGGTTCCGCGAATCTCACACGAACTGGGCTGGGACGACGGGACGAACTCGGCGTTCGGTTCGACGAAGCCGAGCGAATCGCGGAGCTACGCGAGTGGTTCGAGGGATTGTGGAACGAAAGTTCGCGGGCGAAACTCGACGCCATCGACGAGCGCATCAGAACTTCTTCGCCAGTATCGAGCAGCGCGAAGAGTAGCGGTCCAACGTCGATATCATCGGACTCACGGAGAGTCAACGCCTCGCTCACGAAGAGCGAAGATACGACTCAACGAACGGTGGCTGCTGACACGGAGAACGAAGACGCACATCGAAGACTCATAAAACGAGTCGGAAAAGCACCGAACAGGGGTTGGATAAACCAACATTTCGATTTGTTTGAGGAACTACTGTCCGTCACGGGACTTACCGAAGACGATCCGATATTAGTCGCTTCGATTCCCAAGAGCGGTGGCATCCACATCACAATCAATAACCGCTACGTCCTGACGATGATGCGACCGACCCGCTCTCAAACGAGTTTCATTCTCAGCGACGATACTGAGGATTTGGACGAACTCATTTCGCAGACGACCAAACACGAACGATTCTCGGATACGAACGATGAACCATCACCACATCTTCTCGCGTTCGGTGATGGGCTAGAGCGGATAACCAACCCATCGTTCAAACGGGGCTGGCTCAAGGCGATACTCAGCGAAGTGGAAAACAGCGCCGAGAAAGCACGGTGGCGGAGCAAACACGAACCCGTTGTGTACCGGGCGGCTATCAATCACGATTATAGAGAGCGAGTCCTTGCCGAGGCGTTCGGTAAGTAGCGACCTCAGCCTTCGAAGCCGTCTTCGAACCGGAAGGTGCCGTTGCGCTGGACGACCTCGCCATCGACCTCGATTTTCGAGTCCTCGCCCATGTCGACTATCATATCGACGTGTTGGGCGCTCTGGTTCTGTTCGTTGTCCTCGCCGACGTTGTCCTCGTAGGCACGGCCGACGGCCATGTGGACCGTATCGCCCATCTTCTCGTCGAACAACATGTTGTAGGTGAAGCGGTCGATGTCCCTATTCATCCCGATGCCCAACTCGCCGAGCCGGCGCGCGCCGTCGTCGGTGTCGAGAATCGTCGTCAGGAGGTCTTCGTTCTTGTCGGCCTCGTGGGAGACGACCTCGCCCTCCTCGAAGGTGAGCCGCACGTCGGTGATCTCCCGCCCGCGGCGATAGACGGGTTTGTCGAAGTGGACTGCGCCCGAAACGGAGTCGGGGACGGGTGCGGTGAAGACCTCGCCGCCGGGCAGGTTGTGGCTGTCGGTGTCGTTGATGGTGTTGTTGCCCGCAATCGACATCGTGACGTCGGTGGTGTCGCCGCTGACGATGCGGACCTTCTCGGCGGGGTCGAGAACCTCGACCATCTGTGACTGAAATTCGGCCTGTTCGTCCCAGTCCTTGAGGATGGCGTCGTAGACGAAGTTCTCGTATCCTTCGGTACTCATCTCGGCGAGCTGGGCGTTCGCCGGCGTGGGATGTTGGGTGAGCGTCCAGCGGTCGCCGAGGCGCTCTTCGAGGATGGGGCCGTGGGCCTTCTCGTAGGCCGAATTCACGTCCGGGTCCACGTCGCCGAGTTCGGTGACGTTCTCGTGAGCGCGGATGATGGCGTGGCAGTCGGCGGCCTCGACGAGCGCGCGCTGGTGGGCGGGCGTCTCGAACTCCACCCCTGCCTCGTCGGCGGCGTTGAGGTACGCACGCACCGCCCGGCCACTGCGATTCGTTCGGATTGCGAGGGGGTGGGCACCGCGCTCGCCGGCGACCTCGTAGAGGGCGGTCACGAGGTCGTCTGCCGGCGGCTCGGATTTGATGAGGAAGTCGTCGCCCGCCGCGAGGTCGACGGCGTCGGCAATCAACTGGGCGTGCTCGCGGACTCGTGGGTCCATGTCTCATCGAATCATGGACTCTCCAAACCAGTTTCGGAACGCAATTCTTGCCTGCTACCTCTCGAATCCGTCTTCGAACACGAAGGTACCATTTCGCTGGACGACCTCATCATCGACCTCGATGAACGAGTCCTCCGCCATATCGACGATCATGTCCATGTGGAGTGCGCTGTCGTTCCTTTCCCTGTTCTCGCCGACGGTCCCTTCGTAGGCCATGCCGAGCGCCATGTGAACGGTATCGCCCATCTTCTCATCAAATAGCATGTTGTAGGTGAAGCGGTCGATGGCGCGGTTCATCCCGATACCCAGTTCACCGACTCGACTCGTGCCGTCGTCGGTGTCGAGCACAGCAGAGAGAACGTTCTCGTTCTTCTCGGCGCGGTGCTCGACCACTTCGCCGTCCTCGAAGCGGAGATAGATGCCTTCGACCTCGCGGCCCTGTTGAATGCGGGGTTTGTCGAACAGTACCTCGCCCTCCACGCTGTCGGGCACGGGTGCAGTGAACACCTCGCCACCCGGCAAGTTGAGTTCGCCATAATCGTTCACAGCGGCCATTCCTTCGACGGACATCGTGATGTCGGTCGTGTTGCCAGAGACGAGACGAACTTCGCTTGCGGGGTCGAGAATCTCGACCAGCTGGTCCTGATGCTCGCGCTGTTCGTCCCAGTCCTTCAGGATAGCATCGTAGACGAAATCCTCGTAGGCTTCGGTACTCATCTCGGCGTTCTGTGCGTCGCCGGGTGTGGGAAACTGCGTACCACACGCGCGCTTTTCTATGATTTCGTCAGAGAACGGCTGGAACGCTTTTCGGTAGGCGACGTCCGTTTCCGGGTCAACGTCACTGGATTCATGAGTGTTCGTTGGCCCATTGATATCGATGACAACGTCGGCTTCCTCGACGAGTGCCATCAGGTGGCTCGGGAGTTCGAAGTCTGCGGGGTCGCTTGCACGCTTGAACGCCCGCATGGCGCGACTGCTATTCATGACCGTTGAGGGATTCGCACCGCGTTTGCCCAACAGTTCGTGGAGCGCGACGGCGAGGTCTTCCGCGACGGCCGGAGCGTGAATCATGACGCTGTCGTCCGACTCGACGTTCGTCGAATGGTCAACGATGACTTCGGCGTGCTCGCGGATACGTGGGTCCATGACTTCCATCCGCAGACGCCTCGCAAACCGCTTTCGACCCCAATTGGTCCCGCACACCGCCCCGCTTTAGTCCCTGCCGCACGTTCCCAGTTCATGACCGAGTTCAGCCCCGAGCAGTTCGAGGACAAGTACGCGAACTACTTCCCCGAACTCCAGACTGCCTACCGCAACGCCTTCGAGTCGATGAGCGAGCGCTACGACTCCGAACTCATCCACGCCATCGACCAGCAGGTACTCAACGAGAGCGAGCCGTTCTACGACGAGGACGGCTTCCGTATCGAACTGCCCGAGAACCCCCACGAGCGCCTGTCCGGGACCGTGGTCGGCGAGGAGAAGTTCGAGGGCGTGCTCGCCGAATACGTCGAGACGCTCGAGGGGGAACTCCGAAACGTCTTCGACCTCGACGAGGGGAGTCCAAAGGTCTAAGAAGCGTGCTGCCCTACCCGGAGACATGAGTACCGAGACCCAAAGCGGTGACGACGACCTGCGCGAGGAAATCTCGAACTTCCTGCGCCGGAACTTCCCGCAGATTCAGATGCACGGCGGCAGCGCCGCGATTCAGGACCTCGACCGCGAGTCGGGCGAAGTGACTGTGTCCCTCGGTGGGGCCTGTTCGGGCTGTGGCATCTCGCCGATGACCATCCAGGCCATCAAGAGCCGGATGGTCAAGGAGATTCCCGAAATCAATCAGGTCCACGCCAACACCGGCATGGACGGCGGCGGGGCGGGCGACGCCGGCTTCGGTGGCGGCGGCATGAGTCCCTCCTTCCCCGGCGAGACGACCGATGACGACGAAGGCCCGCAGGCCCCGTTCTAAGTAGCGCTCTTTGTCAGTCGTCCGCGCCCTCGCCCTCCGGTTCGATGTCGAGACCGAACTCCGCAGCTTGCGTCCGCCAGAACTCCTCGTAGGCCTCCTCGCTCTCGTCGACGGTGCTCATTCCGTCGTCGACGCGGTCGAGTTTCAGGTCGACTTCCTCCAGGAGACGGTCGCCGATGTCGCCGCTGATGACGCCGTTTTGGACCGCGTCCTGAATGGCGCTCTTCTCGCGCTGGAGCAGGCGGCGCTCGCCGATGAGCAACTCCTCGCGGCGGAGGTCGGGGTTCTCCCGCATGAGCTGTGAGATGGCTTCGCGGAGGTCGTCGCGTTCGTCCTCGTACTCCGTGGTGAAGTCCTCGTAGACGTCGGCGGGGATGTCCCCGCGGCTGTGGAGACGGTCGGCGGCGTCGAGGGCGGCGTCGGTGGCGCGTTCGCGGCCGCTGAGCAGTTCGTAGAGCTTCTGGTCGTCCGAGCGCGTGACGATTCCCAATCCGTTGAGCAGACGCGACATCGAGAGTCCCTGGACGACGAGACTGAACGCGGCGACGCCGAAGACCATCGCTCGGAGTTGGACCCCGAGTTCGAAGCCGCGCGGGAGACCGAGCACGAGCGCGATGGGAATCGAGCCGTGCAGCCCGCCCCAGACCATGACGTGCTGGTAGTCGAAGGGCACGTCGGCGTTCGAGAGCCGGTTCGCAAGCCCCGTGAGCGGATAGACGACCACCGCGCGGGCGAGAATCACGAGGACGATGGCGACCGCGATGGGCACGGCGAACTCCCCGAGTCGGCGGATGGGCGTCGTCGCACCGATGGCGACGAAGATGAAGGTATTGACGATGAACGCCGCCGTTTCGAGGGTATTGAAGATCGACAGCTTCGTCTGGGGACTCATCGCGTACTCGACGCCGCGATTCCCGATGAACAGCCCCGCGACCACGGTGGCGATGACGCCCGAGACGTGGAGATAGTGCTCTGCTAGTAGGAAACTTCCGTAGGTCAAAATCAGCGTGAGGACGATCTCGGTCATGTGCTCGTCCAAGTTGACCATCACACGATAGACGGCGTAGCCCGCGAGCAGGCCGACAGTCAGCCCGCCGAGGCTTGACACGAGGATGTCCAACCCCGTGGAACCGATTCGAGAGAGCGTGAGCAGCTCTGAAACGGGTGTGCCGGTCCGTCTGGCCTGCTCGACGAGCGCCAACAGCGCGGAGAAGACGACGACGCCGACCCCGTCGTTCAGGAGGCTCTCCCCCTCGACCAGCGTCGAGAGCCGCTCCGGTGCGCCGAGTTCGTCGAACAGCGCGAGCACGCTCACCGGGTCCGTGGGGAGGATCATCGCCGCGAACAGCAGCGAGACCAACAGTGGAAAACCGAAGGCGAACTGGCCGACGAATCCGAGGGCGAGCACCGACAGGATGAGCCCGGGCACTGCGAGCGTGAGAATCGGGACCAGATTGTTGCGGAAGGATTCGAGGTCGGTCGTCGCCGCGCCCTCGAACAGAAGCGGTGGCAAAAGTACGAGAAGGATGAGGTCGTGTGAGAGCCGGATATCGAACAGTCGAATCCCGAACAGCGCCTGGATGGCCGAGATGCCGAACCCGGCGAGCAGAAGCGCGATGGTGTAGGGAAAGCGGCCGACCTTGGCGACGAAGACGCCGACGCCCGCGGCGAGCATGAACACGACCAGCAAGTCGATTTCGAGCGCCGCGACCGTCTGGGCCAGCATGAAACGGAATATTTGATACGGTCGGTTAAGCGCCTCGCCTGCGATGGGCGACGACTACCGGCACGGGCGAACCGCGTGTATTTAGGTCCGTGGTAGCCACGGGTGCGTATGAGCGACACGCCCGCGCGGAACGTCCTGTTCGTGGTCATGGATACGGTCCGCAAGGACCATCTCTCCTGTTACGGCTACGAGCGCGAGACGACGCCCGGACTCGAAGCGTTCGCCGAGGAGGCCGCGGTCTACGAGCAGGCGGTCGCCCCGGCCCCGTGGACGCTCCCCTCACATGCCTCGATGTTCACCGGTCGCTACCCGGGCGAACACGACGCCACACAGGAGAACCCGTATCTCGAAGGCCATCCCACGCTCGCCCAGTCGCTCGAAGGCCATCGAAGCTCCTGCTACTCCTCGAACGCCTGGATAACCCCCTATACCCATCTCACCGACGGCTTCGACAGTCAGGACAACTTCTTCGAGGTGATGCCCGGCGACGTGCTCTCGGGACCGCTCGCGCGGGCGTGGAAGACGATGAACGACAACGAGCGCCTGCGGCAGGCCGCCGACTGGCTCGTCAACCTCGGCAACGAGATTCACGAGTACCTCGCCAGCGGCGAGGGGGCCGACTCGAAGACCCCGGCAGTAATCGACCGGACCATCGAGTTCATCGACAGCACGGAGGAACCGTACTTCTCGTTCATCAACCTGATGGATGCCCACCTCCCCTACCATCCGCCCGACGAACACAAGGAGTTGTTCGCGCCGGGCGTCGATTCGACACAGGTATGTCAGAATTCGAAGGAATACAACAGCGGGGCACGCGACATCGGTGAGGCCGAGTGGACATCGATTCGCGGCCTCTACGACGCCGAAATCCACCACGTCGACGCCCAACTCCACAGACTCTTCGAGTGGATGCGCGTCAACGACGAGTGGGAGGACACTTTGGTCGTCGTCTGTGCCGACCACGGCGAACTCCACGGCGAACACGGACTGTACGGCCACGAGTTCGCCGTCTACGACCCCATCGTGAACGTCCCGCTCATGGTCAAACATCCCGAACTGGACGCCGGTAGGTACGAAAAGCAGGTCGAACTCCAGGACCTCTACCACACGGTGCTCGACCACGCCGGGGCGGAGGGAAAGGGTCTCCCGCTCGATCCCGAGCGCTCGCTGCTCTCGGATGACTACCGCGCCTTCGACGGCGGCGAGAACGCCTTCGTCGAGTATCATCGACCTGTGGTCGAACTCAACCAGTTGGAGAACAAGGCCAGCGCCGCCGGCATCGACCTCGACGAGGATTCGCGGTTCTATTCGCGGATGCGCGCGGTCCGCCGGCCCGCTGGCAAGTACATCCACAACGAACGTATCGCCGACGAGGCCTATCGCCTCGACAGCGACCCCGACGAAATCGAGAACGTTCGCGGCGGCGAGGACCCGGTCATCGAAGACCTCGAAAGCGCCCTTCGGGAGTTCGAACGCGAGCGCGACGACTGGGGAGCCGTCGAGGGCGAGGAAGTGCTCTCGGAGATGGGCGACGACGCGAAACAGCGCCTCGAAGACTTGGGCTACATCGACTGACTCGACGACCGCCCGCGGACGAGCGCGGCGAGCGTGCGATTCACCGGCACCTGGCTCTCGGCACGCTCGACGACAGCGCCGTTGATGGCGTCGATTTCGGTTCGCCGCCCCTCCTGAAGGTCTTGAGCCATCGAGGAGGTGTTGTCGGCGGTCGCCGCGACCACTGATTCGAGCGCCGCGACGACCTCACGCCCGGTGAGGTCGATACCACGCCCGCGAGCGACGCGGGCGACTTCGCGGGCGGCCTCGCTGGCGACCTCGTGAAGCGGACCGTCGGCGAGTGCGCCATTGGAAACGCCGGCGAGGGCGGTCGTGGGGTTGATGCCGGCGTTGACGGCGAGCTTCCGCCAGAGCCGTTTCGGCATCCTCTCCGAGAGTTCGGTCTCGATGCCCGCCGTCCGGAGCGCCTCGACTGCCCGCTCTGCGGCCGCCGAGTGGCCGCCGTCGGTCGCACCGAGGGAAATCTCGCCGATGCCGGTACATTCGACCCGTCCGGGGGCGGCGAGCC
Organism: Halococcus sp. AFM35; assembly: GCF_051195015.1. Classification (NCBI taxonomy): domain Archaea; kingdom Methanobacteriati; phylum Methanobacteriota; class Halobacteria; order Halobacteriales; family Halococcaceae; genus Halococcus; species Halococcus sp. AFM35. The sequence continues at coordinate 63,680 of NZ_JBNTJU010000008.1, read as the reverse complement.
GCGCGCCGTAGGTGCAGGTGCCGGCGAGTACTGTATCGAGGTATGTGTCAAGTGTTGCCTCGTTGCCGAGACCGTTCTGGAGCGAGCAGGTCACATCCGGACCACAGTCGGCGAGCGCGCGCCCGGCAGCGGGTGTATCGAAGGACTTCACGGTGACCAGCGCGAGGTCCGCGCGGTCGGGTACGGTGGTCCGGGCATCGGGCTGGGTCGTGCACTCGACGGCCCCTTCGACGGCGAGGCCCGACTCACGGACCGCCGCGATGTGTGGGTCGTGTCCGACTAACGTTACGCGGTGTTCGCGTGCGCACAGGCCGCCGACGAGGCTTCCCAAACTCCCCGCGCCGAAAATCACGACCTCCACGTCAGTCTTCGGTCCAGTAGTACAGTTCCTCTTTCGGCGCGTCGCAGGAGGGACAGATGTCGGGAATGCCGCCCTTGAGGTCGCCCATCTCGCCACAGTCGCCACAGCGCCACATCAACTCGGCCTCGCCGAGCGCGTGGCCCGCCCGCTCGTGTTCGACCGAGAGCGATTCCACTCCCTCGCGGGTCGTGACGAAGAAGCCGTCCGTGTCGAAGCCGCGAACCGTACCGACCTCCTCGCCCTCTTCGGTGTAGACTGTCGTGCCGACCCCGATGGGGTTCTCCTGGCTCATATGGATGGTTCGGCTCCTATCGTTATAAAATTCACCGCCCGACCCACGCCGCTTGCTCGGCTACGCGGAGCGCTCGCCCTCGCCGAACAGCTCCACGAGCGCGGCCGCATGCTCGTCGCCCGGCTGCTGGTCGCCGCGTTCCCACGCCGAAACCGCGACCGCCGTGGTTCCGAGATGGGCCGCAAGCTCCGTCTTGTTGAGGCCGCGAGCCTCGCGGCGGTCGCGGAGTTCCGCACCGAGTGGCGGGTTAGTCGGTGTCATGGGCGAGCACCCGTCCCCCGACGTCCATCAGTCGCTCACGCTCCTCGGACGAAAACTCGTACCGCTCCGGTTTGGCGATGCCAATCGTTCCGTCGAGCGTGCCGTCCTCCCGAATGATGGGGGCAGCAAGCGAGCCTTCCATTCCCGTCGCGCGCGCACCCTCTTCTGCGACGCCGGAATCGTCCGTCTGGAGGTTACACACGTCGACCGGCTCCCGCCGCTCGGCCGCTAACCCCGCCATCCCCTTCCCGATGGGAATCGTCTCGATTCGGGGGCGAACGGACTCGGGGATATCGACGGCTGCGACGAGCCGCAATTCGTCTCCGTCCCGCCGATGAAGGGTCCCCGACGTGCAGTCGAACGCCGCGATGACATCTCGGAGGGCTTCTGTTGTTTCCTCACCGGGCTTCGGCTCTACGGGTGGCGGTGTCGGTTCCTCACTCATCGTTGTTGGGGAGCTAGTACCGCGGTGAGTCGCTTAAATCTGCGGAAGTCGTGGAAATCCCCACTCCTACCCACAAAGCATTTGTCCACCGTGGAACGTCGCCAGCTATGAACCGCCGTCGATTCCTCGGTGTGGGTGCTGCTCTCCTCGGAAGCGAGTGTCTCGGAAGTGGTGGTAACGACGCCCGGAACGCTCCCACCGACTCGGGAAACGCTTCGGCCGATGGTTCCACAGCAGTCACAGCGGTAGCCACAGAACAGGCATCCTCGTCGACTTCGATGGTCGCCTCGGCCAACACTACCGACGCAACCGAACCCACTGCCCGTTGCAGGAAAACAGCTGTTACGAAGGGAACCGCCATTTACGAGGGGACAACAGGTCCGCAGTATTGTGACGATGCGGAACGAACGGCAGAAACACGAACCCAGTGAAACGGATGGGTCGCTCCGACCGCGACCGGCTCGATTACATGAAGTCGGCGATTCCTGATTGTTTGTTTTTGTCATTCTCGAAGACGCTTTCGAGGGTGCGTTCGAGGACTTCGAGGCGCTGTTTGGTGTAATCGCGGGTGCCGTACTCCTCGGCGACGCGCGTCGCGGTGCCGATGTACTTCTTCACCGACCCCTCGTGCACAGTCAAGTTCACGTCGCCGCCACACTCCCGACACTCCCCGGTGAGCGGCATCCGACGGTATTTGGTGCCGCAGTCGAGACACCGGGTCTCCTGGCGGGAGAAGGCTCTGAGGTTCCCGATGAGATCAGGCAAAAAGTGGTACTCGATGATGCGCTCGGCGACGTCGGTCTCGTCCACGGCTCGAAGCTTTCTGGCGAGTTCGAGCTGGGCGTCCATCTTCTCGGTCATCGACCCCAACGTCTTGTACGCCGACAGCGACGGCCCGAGCGCGAGATTGGACGTGTCGTGGGTGTGGCCGAAGCCCGAATACTCGGTTTCGGTACCGACGCTTTCCTCGGCGAGTTCGATGTCCACGCTTCCGGGGTCGGCCATTTCGAGGGTTGCCTCGTAGAACTCGCGCGGATAGGATTCCACGACGTCCATGTTGTGGGCCTCGTCGTCGATCTCGGCCGGGTCGATGCGCGAGGACATCACGAGGGGGGCGTCCATCCGCCCGCCGCGCTTGTCCGGCAGGTAGGCCTTCGAGAAGTTCAACAGCCCGTCCATCAACAGCATCACACAGTCTTCATCCCCGTCGCATTGGCCCGAAAAGAGGTCGTTTGCGACCAGTCTGTTCGTGCCCGTAACGGTGAGCGAGTAGGTGTGTTCGACGGCGGATTCGACGATGTCGGCCCGAACGACCTCGTCGAGCCAGATGTCCGCGCTGCCGCCGTCGCCGAACAGCCGCTGTGGACGAACGTCGACCGAATCGAGCACGGTCGATAGCGTTCTGGATTTTCGGTCGAGATGGAATCCGATTTCCTCGGCGAATCGGACGGTGTTCTCGGAGGTTATCTTACAGGTCCACGAGCGATACTCCGGCACCGGCCCGTCGTGAAACTCCGCGACGGCTCCCATCGAGGGGACACGGCACTCCTCGTAGGTTTTGGCCGCGATACCGAAGCGCTTCAGCGCGGCGACGAGGTCGCGCTTCAACTCGTCGCTGACGGTCGTCGCACGAATCTCGATACGGTTGCTCGACACGCTCCCGTCGCCGCTGAAGTACGCGGCCAGAAACGCCCGGAGCTGTGGGGCCGGTGCGTTCATCATGCAGCCGGGAACCCGTTTCGTCTCGGCGCGGGTGCCGGCATCGAGAACGTCGGCGAAAAGCGCCGCGACGAGACGGCTCGACGCCGTCACCTTCCACTCGTTTTCCTCATAGGCTACGATTCCGAGCGCTTCCTCGAAAGCGTCGATGACGTCCCGGCGTGCGGTGTCGTCGGGCGTACAGATCGTCGTCTGATAGAAATTTCTCGCCTCACGGCGCGTGAACCCCTCGGCTGCGTAGTAGCCGAGCAGTGTCGCAAATTCTTCGTTGATTTCGAGCGTTCGCGCGACCGAAGCGCCGTCGCGTTTCACCGAGAGCGAGACGTCGGTCGGCAGGCAGTCGAGCAGTACCGATTCGCCGAGGAGGTCGACCAGCACGGCTGCCGGAACGCTGTCGCGGCCGACCCAGTTGTAGACGGTCGAATCGCTGCAATCGAGTGTTTCCGCGGTGGGCTTGAGGTAGTCCGGTCCACGTGTCGACTCGTCGAGGAGTGATTTGAGGCGCTCGGAGCCAATACCTCGAACCATCAGTTCGTCGTTCGGTATCGTATCGGTGGCAAGAAACGCTTCGAGGAGGTCGATGGTTGTCGCGTCGCCGTCGCACTCGATTCGCTTCGGCGACGGAATCGAGTCGCCGACGGCGAGGTCGCGCGCGTCGATATCCTCGATGCCGCCGCTCCACCGCACCATCGAGTGCCCCGGCGTCACGGTCAGTTCGCGCCCGCTCCGGGTCTCGATTTCGATCAAATGGTCCGGTGCGGGATGTTTCGAGACTGCCTCAACCGGCTTTCGTACCCGATTTCCGTCTGCGTCGATGGAGGGAACGCAGACCTCGCCGTCGAGTTCTTCGACGAGCGTGCCGAAATCGTCCTCGCGGGGGTCGTCCAACCGCTCCTCGACGAGCGCCGAAACCCGGCCGTATCGCCAGCCATCCCCGTCCTCGAACCAGACTTTCGTTTCCGGGTGGAAGCAGTTGCGCCGTTTCGAGGCGTGGAAGTACGGATGCGCGTAGCCGACGGCGGCGCTCGTGAACCCCACCACGCGGCCGACGACCGCCGCCGAGGTGTGCGGGGCCATCCCGAAGACCAGTTCACCCACCAAATCGTCGCGGTCGTCGAGTTCGTAGAACGAGTCCGTTCCATAGTAACTTTCGAGCAGGTCGTCGACGAAGTCGGCCGTCCTGAGCATATGCTCGGCCGCGCCGTTCGAGAGCACGACGTCCTGGACCTTGAGTTCGACCAGCTGGTCGTCGTGGCGCAGCGGGTCGCCCTCGATGTCCTCGTGGTAGCCGAGCTCGCGAAAGCGCTCGACCGAGACGTCGAGTTCGGCGGGTCTGACGCTCGTCACAGGGAGGTCGGTCATGTCGTATCTGACTGTGCCATCCTTGAACGTCGAGACGCCGTGTTTCGCCCGGAGAACGCCTTTCTCCATCGGCTCCGGCGTTTTCAGCTCCGAGGTCAACCCCTTCACGCCCTTCATGATATCGAAGGCGCTCTCGCGCTCGCCGACCGCGCCCAGTGCGCTCCGGTACTCCTCGCGGACATCGACCGCCTGCCACTCGGTCGGACGCGCCACGTTTCCACAGTGGGGACACTCGGCGCGACCGGACTCGTCGGGTTCGACCGCGATTTCGCAGTCCGGACATTCGTAGCGCGGTTCGGTGACGCCACCACAGTCCGGACAGCGCGTCTCATAACTGCGCTCGCCACACTCGACACATTCCCGTCGGCCGACCTCCACTGGGACGACGCCGCGCTCGCCGCCCTCGTCGTGGACGTACTCGGCTGCCTCGCTCACGTCACGCTGGTTGCCGCCGGCCTCGCCGATGGGAAAGAGGGTGTGGACCGCTGGCGAGAGCTCGCGCGTCTCGGACTTTTCGGGCCGCCCCATCCGCCCGCCGATGCGCGTCGGCGCGCGCTCGCGGAGGGCGAAGGGTGCGACCTCTCGGACCGCTTCCATCGCGTTCGGCCACGCGCGCGCCTCTTCGGAGACGTCCGTCACCGTGCGGTCGAGCGACTCGTCGAAGCCAAGCGACCGGACGAACGGCTCGGGGTCGGGAACCCTCAGCGCGTCGCCGGCCTGCGAGTGGGGTATCAGGAGCGCTTCGAGCGCCTCGCGGACCTCTGGACGCGGTTCGAGCGCCAGCCTTCCATCCACGGACTCGCCGGACGCGACCGCCTCGCGGAGCGCCTCGAACTGCTCGACTGTGATGTCGTGCCAGCAGTAGGTGTAGTCGGGATGCAGCGGCGCGTCGTATTCCGTTGCCCACTCGATTGCTTCCTCGGAAGTTGGGTGTTCGAGGTCGACGTGCGTCGAGTCCGCGAGCGCGCGCACGTCCGCAGCGGTGGTTTCGAACTCCTGAATCCACCACTCGTCGGTGTAGGATGCCGGCGCGAGCGGATGGTTGTTCTCGACGAACTCACCGTAGTTGACGAGATACTCGCCCAAATCGAGGATCGCCTCGACTCCATTGCGGAGTTCGAGCGCCTCCTCGGGGTCGTCGATGCGCCGGACGTCGCCGTTGGCCAACCTCACGGTCGGACCCTCGATGGAGTCGACGGGCACGACCCCGGCGGCCTTGCCGGGACGTTCGGTCTTCAACTGAGTACCGGTCGCGAGGAAGTCGTCGACGAGGTGCATCGTCGCCGGATGAACACCGGCAGTCGCGAACCCGTGATTCCGGGCGCGGCCGTAGCGGAGCCGGAATCCGCCGGCCTCGCTCGGATGGCCGAAGACGGGTCGACCGGCGATGAGGTCCCGGAGGAACTTCGCCGAGGGGTCGGGCCGGAGCGGTCCCGCCGGCTTGGCGTTGGTCTCTTCGGCCGGCTCCTCCGCCTCGTCCTCATCGGCGGGTTCGTCGTCGGTCCCCTCGTCGGCAGCACCGTCGATGGTGCCCGCAATCAGGTCGTCGAGCCACGGCCAGTCGACCTCGTCCAACTCGCTGGTGTAGCGCTCGATTTTGGGCGCTTTCTGGGCGATGCCCTCGGCGAGCACCAGACACATCCCGCCGCGGGGATTGTTCGTCCCCACGCGTTCGAGGTCACGAAAGCCAGAGACCTCCTCTTGGCCCGTGGCCTCGCCGTCGAGCATCACGGGTGAGTGCCGGGCGATGAACTTCGTCTCGGCGTCCTTCGGCGAATACTGGAGACCGGTTTCCGAATCGTAGAGGTCGACTTCCTCGGCGTAGCGCTCGACCTCCTCGTCGCGGGGCTGGTATTCGGCGACGCCGAGCAGCGCGCGCGTGTAGTCGGCGACGAGCACCGAGAGGGCTTGGGCCGTCCCGCCCGCCGACCGAATCGGTCCCGCGTAGAACACGCGGACGAACTGCGTTCCATCGGGATTGTCCGCGAGTTCGACCCGGTCGATGCCCTCGATGGGCGCGGCGACCACGCCCTCCGTGAGCAGTGCGACCGCCGTCCTGACTGCGCCCTCGATGGTGCCGGCTTGGGTTTCGTAGTCGCCGACGCGTCCCTCCGCGAAGTCCGCCGCGAGTTCGAGGGCGGCCTCCTCGCGGCTCATCTCGCCCTCCAGCTCCCGCACGCGCTCGGCGACGCCCTCGATACCCAGAATGTTCTCCACGCGGTCGGCCATGTCCTTGGCGACCGGAATCTCGATGTCGGGGGTCGGGTCGCCGCCTCGCTCGCGCGCCTCCTCGGCGACCGCGAACGCCTCGTCGAGCTGTCCCTCGATTCTCTCGAAATAGCGTTCGTCGTCCGGCTCCATCACAGCGGCCAGAGGTCGAGGTCGGTCGTTTCGTCGTGCTCGCGTTCGAGATGGGTATCGAGTTCGCGGAGATAGACCTCACCGGCGAACACAGTCCCACTGTTCAGGTGGCCCGCCACGGTCGAGCCGTCCGCACGCGAGCAAACCGCGTGGGTGTGGGCGAACCGCTCGCCACCGTCGGACTCGCTGTACTCGTCCGACGAGCCATCCGAGCGTGGCTCGGAGACCGAGAGCCACGAGACGTTACCCACACAGGCGGCGACTTCGAGCGGTTCGTCGAACACCATCGAATCGTACTCCTTTCTCCCTTGGTCGTAGTAGAACAGCTCGACGTCCTGTACGGCTCCGAGCGCGACGAAAAAGCCCGCATCCACCCCCACGTCGGCGGCGAGCGCCTCGATTTCTTCGCGCCAGTCCGCGCCGTGGTCCATGCCGGCAACGAACTCGCGGCCCCCGTCGAGTTCCAGGTAGTCCATACCTATCCGCTCACGCGGCGGCGGCAAAAGTGTTCAGTTCGTCGTAGTACGAACCGGCCCGAGACGTCATCGTGACGAGCAGTTGGACCGACGAAGCCGAGCGGGAATCAGTTGCCGTGGTCGGTCCCCGTTCCGTTCAGCTCGGGGTCGAACAGGTCCTCGATGCGACAGTCGAAATGGGCGGCCAGTTTGAACACCAACTCGATTGACGGGTCGTATCGCTCGCGCTCGACTGCGTTGATGGTTTGGCGGGTGACGTCGACGGCAGCCGCGAGGTCGGCCTGACTCAGCGCGTGTGTCTCGCGTCGTTCTCTGAGGTCGTTTTTCATGAGCGGTATCGGAGTGCGGTGTAGATTGCACCCCACGTCAGACAGATCACGGCATATGCGTACAGGAGTGTCACCGCCGTCTCGTTCATGGGATATCGCCCGGTCGCATCGAGCAAGAAGAGCGCGATGAACGTGAACAGACCGAGATAGCCGAACAGTTGGAACGTGATGGAACTCGCGCGGCGTCCGAGTTCCCGTTCTCGCTCGTCCTGTAGAGAGACCGAACTGCGGTACTGGAGAACGGTGGTCGTCCCAATCGCACCGAGCACGGCAACGGTGTACACGACGAGTCCGGCGAGGGTTTGCTCAATCAACATTCCGGCGAGAAGACTCACAATCCCGACCGCGAAGAGACCGTTTATCAATCGTCTGTACCGCTTTCCTCTCTGGATGGGTCGTGCCGTCGTCATGGTTCTGGCTGTAAAGCGGACGTTCCGTAAAGCGTACTTTACGTATTTATATAAACCTGTCGCTAATCTGGCTTCGTGGCTCGGATGCTATCGATGGAACTGCACGCACGACCACGAACGCTCTTCGGACCGACTCAGGGCGTCGGCGGGTCGCCATCGTAGGCGTCGTGGTCGCTGTAGAAATTGAGCATCGCGTATTTGAGTTTGTCCGGAGCGACATCGAGCAGTTCGGCGCGCTCCTCGTCGGGGAACGTCTCACGGACGCCGTATTTCCCCATTTCTCGTTGGCCGCGCTCGGTGTAGCGCGCATCGCACAGTGCGCGCACGCCGACTTCCTCCGGCGAGCGCAGCACGCGCCCGAGCGCCTGTCTGGTCTTCCGGATGGTGGGTATCTCGACGGCGTACTGCCAGCCCGATTCATAGGCGGCGTCGTAGGCGTCTTCCACAGCCCGAAGTCGGTCGTCGAGATGCGGGTAGGGGACGCCGACCACGACCACCGTGTGGGCGTCGTCGCCGTCGAAACTCACGCCCTCGGTGAGCGTGCCCCACAGCGAGGTGAACAACGCGCCATGTTCGCCCGCCGCGAACTGCTCGCGTAAGGACTCGACGGTCTCGCCCGGTTCGTCGAGATACGTCGTCGCCTCGGTATCGAGGCGGTCGTGATAGCGTTCGGCCTCGGCATAGCTCGGGAAGAACAGTAATGAATTGCCCGGCGTGAACCGAATCGCGTCGCCCAGCGTTTCGGTGATGGACTTCTGGACGCCCGGACTGTCGCGCTCGCTGGCGAACAGCGCCGGCGTGTCCACGGCGAAGGTCCGGCGGCGCTCCTCGGGAAAGGTCAGTCCGTAGGCCATCGTCTCCGGCTCGTCCAACCCGAGCACGTCCCCCAGCACGTCGAACGGTCGCAGCGTCGCGCTCATCAGCACGCTCGCATGCAGGTTCGAAAAGAGCGGTTCGGTCACGTCGCGGGGAATCGAGGCGAAGGACTCCGCGCGGCCGTAGACCCCATCGGGACCCTCTCGCACCGACACGACGGGATGGCGACCGCCGGACGCGCCGTCGGACTCGCTTCGCTCGACCGACGAGGATCGCGCGCCCTCGGCGCGCTTACCACCATCCGCAAGCCACGATTCGATGAACTGCACCGTTTGAAGCGTCTGGCATTCCTTGCGGACTTGCGTCTCGCCGTTACGATACTGCCTGTCGTATTCGCGGTCGAGGGCCGCCCCGAACGCGAGCGCTGTCTCGACATCCGCCTCGATGCCCTGTCCGGTATACCCATCGAGAAACGCCAGTGTGAGGTCGTCGCGGCCCTCGCTGTTGGCGACCTCCAGGTCCTCCCAGTCCTCTCCGATGCGTTCGCGCTCGCCGAAACCCAACTTTTCGTCGTACGTTGTGACGAGTGCCCGTCGGAACGCCTCGATGACGTTTCTCGCCCGTGCGGCCCGCGAATCGTCGCTGTCGTCACATTCGGCGAGCGCCGAGTCGAGCGTGGTCTCGGTCAGGGTCCGGGTGGCGTGTTCGCGCGCGGCGCTCTCGACGTTGTGGGCCTCGTCGAACACAGTGATAACGTCCTCGGGGTCGCGGCCGAGCCACCGGAAGAACTGTTCTCGAATCACGGGGTCGAGCAGGTGATGGTAGTTACAGACCACCAAATCCATCGATTCCATCCCGTCCTTGAGGAGTTCGTAGCCACAGAGGTTCTCCTGTTCGGCGTACTCGTAGATTTCCTCCGGCGTGCGCACGTCCGCTGCGAGCCATGCGTAGAAGGCGTCGGTGTCGGCAGTCAGATTGTTGTAGTAGTGTTCACAGACCGACTCCTCGCGTAACTCCTCGACCTCGCTTTCGACGTTCTCCAGTTCGTCCATCACGGCGCTTCGGGCCTCGGTGGCGTCGCTATCGCCGTCTTGGCTCGCATCGAGCAGGCTCTCCTCGCGCGCTTCGAGGTCGGCGAGGTCCTCCTCGGCATTCACGAGGTCCTTCGTGCTGTCCCGCAGCACCTGACACTCCTCGTAGTCGACGTCGATATGACACATCGAGGATTTGCCCTTGAACACCGTCGCGCGGAGCGGTTCGCGGTCGTTGATGGCGCGGGCGTCCTCGACGAACTGGCGCATCTGCTGGTGGACGTTCGTCGTGATGACCACCGTCTTGTCCTCCTCGCGGGCGAATTCGAGGGCGGGCACGAGTGCCGAGAGCGTTTTCCCTGTTCCACAGGCTCCCTCGAAGAGCACGTCCCGTTCGTCCCCGAGCGCCCCGTGGATGCGTTCGATTGCTGCGCGCTGGTTCTCGTAAGGCGACTCGTAGGGGAAGAACCTGAGCGGTGACGAGTCGGCGGCCACAGTAACTGAGATTGGTGTGCGTTCTCCCAAAAGGGTTCGTGTACCGCGGCGGAAGTGAACGAGTCAGGCTTCGGGTTCGATGTATACCTTCCGTACCTGCGGGTTGGTCGACATGAGCGCGTCCTCGATGTCGGTGATGCGGTCGTCGATGCCGATGGTTTCGAGGTCCGGGCCGAACCCGACGTCCGCGGTCACGATGACCTCTTCGGGACCGAAATACACGGTCCGAAAGTCGACGATTTCGTCCACCCCGTCCCAGTCGGCAACCACCGCGCGGAGCCGTCGCTCCTCGGCGGCCGGCAGGCTCTCGCCGAGCAGCAACCGTTTGTTCTCCCATGCGAGCGCGACGGCAAATCCCATGAGCATGAGACCGATGAACAGGGCGGCGGCCGCGTCGTACACCGGGTTGCCGGTCACGCGCGAGAGATAGACGCCGAGGAGTGCGATGCCCGCGCCGCTCGTGGCGACGGTATCCTCGGTGAGCGCCGTCAGCGTGGTGACATCACTGGTCTTTCGGAACGCTTCCCGAAAACCGCTCCAGCCGTGGTCGTCGATCTGCTGGCTCATCTCCAGATACGCCTGTCGCAGGGCGTAGGCCTCGAAGACGATTGCGCCGGCGAGCACCCCGTAGTTCACCCAGACGCCGGGAAACGAGTAACCGAGTAGCGACACCGCACCCTCCCTGCTGACCTCGCCGCTGGTGAGGGCCGCATAGCCCTGTTTCGCGCTCTCCCAGCCCGCGATGCCGAACAGGAGAACGGAGACCAGAAAACTATAGAAGAACTGGGCTTTGCCGTAGCCGAAGGGATGGCGGCGGTCGCGCTCGCGCTCGGCGAACCGGATACCGATGAGGAGGAAGATCTGATTGCCCGTGTCCGAAATCGAGTGATAGGTTTCGGATAGCATCGCCGCGCTCCCGGTGAGGAGATAGCCGACGAACTTCAGCGCGGCGATGGCGATGTTGGCCACGAGGGCGGCGACGACGACCGACCGGCTTTCTGCCATTGTCCGCCCTGCTCGCGCTCTCGGCAAAGGACTTTCTACGCGAGGGCGACAGGCTGGCTAGTCGGCACAGATATCGACGAAATTTCGCAGGATTCCCAAACCTGTTTCGCCGCTCTTCTCGGGGTGGAACTGGGTGCCGAACACAGTCCCCGAATCGTCGGCGACGATGCTCGGGAACGCACTCCCGTAGTCGGTGGTGGCGACGGTTGCGTCCCTGTCTTCGGGCGCTGCGTAGTACGAATGGACGAAGTAGGCGTATTCCCCATCGACCCCCTCGACGAGCGGATGGTCGCGCTCGACGGCGAGTTCGTTCCAGCCCATGTGGGGGACCTTCAGGTCGCCGTCGAAGCGGCGATTCCGGCCGGGAATCAGGTCGAGACCCTCGACGTCACCCTCGCCGGCGCGGTCGGCCTCCTCGCTGGTGGTGAGGAGCATCTGCATGCCGAGACAGATGCCGAAGACCGGTGTGCCCGCATCGGCGGTCTCTAAGAGCGCCTCGCGGTACGGGCCGGCGTTCTCGATGCCCTCGCGGAACGCGCCGACGCCGGGGAGGACGATGCCGTCCGCAGTCGAGAGTTCCGCGGGGTCGTCGGAGATTTCGACGTCGGCTCCGGCGCGTTCGAGACCGCGCGTCACGCTCCGAAGGTTGCCTAATCCATAGTCGACGACGACCACCGACGCCGTCGCGGCCCGCTGGACGCGTCCTGTGCTCATACGAGCGCCACGCACCACACGGGCAAAGCGGTTTGGTTAGAACCCATCGAGGCGCGACTGCCCATCGCCGTCACCCGCGCCGACGATTTCGGCGGCCGTGGCGATAGTGTTCGAAAAGGTCTCCTTCTGTGAGCCGTCGTACAGCGTCGCCGCCGGATGGACACAGACGAGCACCCGCTGGGGTCGCCCATCGAGTCGGATTTCTTCGATGCTGCCCGATTCCTCGGTCACGCGCGCGTCGCGCCCGAGGAGGTGTTCGGTCGGGACCTTTCCGAGCGTGACGACGAGTTCCGGATTCACAGTGGTGATTTCGCGTTCGAGATACTCCCGGCAGTTGGCGAGTTCGTCCGTGTGGGGGTCGCGGTTGTCCGGCGGGCGACAGCGCACGCAGTTGGTGATGCGGATGTCCTCTCGTCCGAGTCCCGAGTCGCGGAGCGCGTCGTCGAGGACGGTCCCGCTCCGGCCGACGAACGGCTCGCCCTCGCTGTCCTCGCGCTCGCCCGGTCCCTCGCCGACGAACAGCAGCTCGGCATCAGCAGGACCGTCGCCGTTGACGATTTGGCTCCGCGATTCACAGAGTTCGGGACAGCGCTCGCAGGCAGTCACTTCCAACCCGTCCATGTGGCCCGTATCGCTCATGCGTGGCGTGGGGCAGGGTCGGTCTTAAACAGGGGGTTCCTTGCTGCTTTGAGACCGATTCTGACGGGCTGATGGATAATTCATAAGAAATGTATAAAATATTATCAAGCCGAAAATGAATATGAGCGGAGCGTTTATTATCTATTCACATCGTAATAACTCCACAGCGGTCTTCGATTGTTCCAGACGAACCCTCATGGGATTGAAACTCGCGCACCTGAGCTAATCACGGGTCTGCGCATCGTGCGTAGGCCCTCTTAGCAACAGGTCTCGCGTCCCTCGGCAACAATGCGACAATCATGTGCCAAAAACACCCAAGCGAGACCGAGGATGACGACGAACTGCCCTACAAAGATCTCTTGGAGTGGTTAGCTCTGCTCCTCTGCATCATCGAGATGCTTAGCCATCTGCTGTAGGCCCACCTAAGGGTAGTGTACGACTCCACTACCTTTGTCCTGACACACAGAAGTGAATTATCTGAGATGCAACCGAACACATCTTCAAATTCTATATTTTATTCATACTATGACAGTAAAAACTGAAACGGATTTCTTTCGCTTGAATCAGCCACCGCTACCGGCTCCTGGACCACCGGCCATCCACGAATCGGCAGCGCGAGCGGCCAGCCGCGCAATGCGCAGCGGTTCGGGCCGTCCACCTTCTGGCGTGAACCCGCCGACGACCGCCGAGGCTTCGTCGTCGGCGATGCCGACGCTTCTGACGAACAGCGTCTCGCCGTTGACCGAACACCGGCGACGCGGCGGCTGTGCACGATAGTCGTCGAGGCGCGTATCGAGCGCATCGCCGGCAAATTCCTCGCGGAGCGCCGACTCCAACCCTGTGCTCTCTTCGAAGGAAACCGAGAGCACGGGCATATCGGTGGCTGTGTGGAGCGCGTGGAGGTCGAGGACGTTGTACCACGCGGGCGCGATGCCGGCGACGAGAAGGTAGTTGACGTCGGCGCGGTCGAGGCGGGCGTGAAGATTGAGGACAGCAGCCGTGGCGTCGGTGCCGCCGACCGTGCAGGAACCGAAGACGAAGCCATCGACGATGCGGCTGGCTCGGACGACCGCGCCAGCGAGCGTGCTCCGCCCGCCCCGGTAGGATTCGGCGACTCCGAGCGCGCGCGTCCCGGCTTTCACTCCTCTTTGATGTCTTCGAGCCTATCGAGCAGTTCGTCGTTCGAGGTATCGAACTCGAAGCTTACCTCGCCGGCGTGTGCCTCCTCTTCGGTTTTAAGCCCGTCCTCGTCGTCCTCGAAGTCGGTGTCGTACTCCTGATTCCCCTGCTCTGATTCGTCGTAGCTACCGAAGCCCATACGTATGCTATGGGCGGATAACGGAAAAAACGTTTGTCAGATTTCAATTCACTTCCGGCAGGCTCAAAACGTTCGCTACTCCATGACTACTATGGACGTACACACCGTCACGGAGGGCGCGGAGACGTTCACGGCGAACGTCTATCTCGTCACGGGCGAGCACACAGTACTCGTCGATGCCGGGACGATGGCCGGCGTCGAGGACGTGATTGCCGAGCACACCGCCGACCTCGACGCGGTCGTTCTCACGCATCAACACGGCGACCACGTCGGCGAACTCGATGCCGTCCTCGACCGCTTCGACGTCGACCTGCTGGCCTACGGCGACCACCCGCGGCGCACGGAGGAAATCGACGACGGCGACACCATCGACATCGGCGACGAGCGCTTCGACGTGATTCACACGCCGGGCCACGCCGACGACCACGTCTCGCTGGTCTCCGAGACGACGATATTTTCCGGCGACGTCGTGGTCCACGACGACGGCGCGTTCGACGACGGCAGTTTCGGCCGCACGGACATGGCCGGCCAATCCCGGGAGGTGCTCATCGAGAGCATCGAGCGCATCCTCGAACGCCTGCCCGAGGGCGTTGAACACATGTACGCTGGCCACGGCGAGGCATTTCACGGCGACGTGCGCGCGGTCATCGAGCGTGCGCTCGAACGCGCCGAACGTCGTGAGCCGAAATATCCTGAATAAAGACGACTCAGTTCTCTTCGGGACCGCGCGCGAGGAAGAAGAGCGCACCGCCGAGCAGCGCGGTGTTTTTCAGGAACTGGATGACCTCCGCCTCGCGCTGGTCGTCCTCTTGGTTCCAGAAGTCGTGCATCGCCGGCGTGACGCCGACGAGAAACGCCGCAATCGCGCCGCCTGCGAGGCGGGGAACGCGCCCGAGTGCGGTGGCGACGCCGCCGAACAGGAGCATCGCGCTCGACAGCGGCACGAGGCGGTCGGCCTTCGGCACGCCCTTCGAATCGGCGTAGGCGGCCATCCCCTCGATGTCGCGCAGGTTGTCGATGGCATTGAACGCGAGCACGCCGCCGAAGAGGACGCGCCCGATGGTCGAAACTCGCCCCATCAGCGGCTCACCGCCGATGGCTGTCCGTCGAATCCGTCTTCGAAATCGATTGTCGATAGCACATCCGTCCCTCCGGGCGGCGCTCACATAGGCCTTGGCAACCGCGCCGAGAACTCAAGCGAACAACTGCCGCGCGTCGTCGATGGCCTCGACGAGCGCATCGACTTCGGCTTTCGTGTTGTAGAGGTAAAAGGACGCACGCGCCGAGGCAGCCGTCCCCAAGACGTCGTGCAGCGGTTGGGTGCAGTGGTCGCCCGGCCGGATGGCCACCGCGTGGTCGTTCATGATGGACGCGAGGTCGTGGGCGTGGACTCCTTCGAGATTGAACGAGACCAGTCCCGCGCGCTCGCCCGCCGGCGGACCGTAGACCTCGATGTCGTCGAACTCCCCTAACCTGTTCATCGCGTACTCCACGAGGTCGCGCTCGTGACGGTCGATGCGCTCACGTCCGATGTCGTCGAGGTAGTCGGCGGCCTCGGCGAGCGCGATACCCTCGGCGATTGGCGGCGTGCCGGCCTCGAATTTTTCCGGGACGTCCGCCCACGTGGTCTCCTCGAACTCCACTTTCCGCACCATTCCGCCGCCGTACATGAACGGCTCCATCGCGTCGAGGAGATGGCTCTTCCCATAAAGACCGCCGATGCCCGTCGGGCCGCACATCTTGTGGCCCGAGAAGGCGTAGAAATCCACACCGAGGTCCTCGACATCCACGGATTGATGGGGGACGGCCTGTGCGCCGTCGGCGAACACGTAACTACCGTGCTCGTGGGCGAGGTCGGCGAGGTCGGAAATGGGATTCACCGTCCCGAGGGTGTTCGAGACGTGCGTCACCGAGACCATCTCGGTGTCGGGACCGATGATTTCTTGTGCGTGGTCCATGTCGAGGCGGCCCTCGTCATCGACTGCAATGAACTTCAGGTCCGCACCCGTGCGCTTGGCGATCTGTTGCCACGTGACCAGCGAGGAGTGGTGTTCCATCTCGGTGAGCACGACCTCGTCGCCCTCGTCGAGTTCCCGCAGTCCCCAGCCATGGGCGACGAGATTGAGTCCTTCAGTCGTGTTCTTCGTGAAGACCATCTCCTCGCGCCCGCCCGATGCCCCGACGAACTCCGCGAGGCGGTCGTGAGCTTCCTCGTAGGCCAGCGAGGCCTCCTGGCTCAGGTGGTGGATGCCCCGATGAACGTTCGAATTCGTCTCCCGGTAGTAGTCGTCCATCGCGTCGACCACACGGTCAGGCGTCTGACTCGTGGCAGCGTTGTCGAGATAGACGACCCGCTGTCCGTCGCCGACATCGCGTTCGAGGATCGGGAACTCGCCTCTGATGCGTTCGACATCGAGCGGTTCTTCGGATTGGGTGCTCATTGCCGGTTCGTAGGAACCGAACGGCCAACACTCCTTCGGTCACTCGGCATCTCCGACGACGTCCCAGTCGATGCCGAGTCCCGGTCCGGTGGGAGCGCGCACGGAGCCGTCGTCGTGGTCTGGGGGGTACGGAGGAAATCGCGCGCGGCCGGCGTCCACGGCGGCTCGATGGGAAACTCACACCACGGCGAGCGTACGGCGGTCATCACGTGGCAGCTCGCGGCGAAACCCTCGATAGTCGTGGCGCGCCAGCGGCTCTCCGAGTCACGCGACGTCGAGCGGTTCGAGGTCATGTGTGAGGTGATACTGGGCGAGGCCGGTTATCTGCATGGTGGTCGGCCACTCCCCATGGAGATAGGTCTCGGCCCGGTTATCCGCGGCGGTCGTGTCACGGGCGAACGGAAAGAATGTTGTAGTCGCGGGCCCTCATGACAGCTGTATGGTGCGTGATGCCAGGGAGCCATACGGGGCTGGGGAGTTTCGCTTCGAGCAGACGCCGTCGACCGACCCGCTCGTGCGGCGGTGTCCGGAGGCCGGCGACGGAGAGCGCCATGACCTCTCGACGGCGACCGATACCGACTGCGCCGACGGTCGCCGCGTGCTCGTCGCCAGAACCAAATGTAGCTGTGGCTGGGAGGACGACCGGGTCGTCTGAGGGGCGGTGTTCGGCGCTCAGAGCACGCGCCGCGACATCACGAACAACCCGACGACCAACAGTCCGATACCCCAGTACAGCGAGTCGTAGGGGGCGACCTTCAACAGCAACGTGACGACGCCGGAGGTGAACAGCGACCAGCCGATGGTCGTCGAGTAGCTCATACGGCACCGAGCGGCGCGTCGCGGATACGGTTTTTCCCGGCAGCGGCAAGCGGGTCGGCAGCCGCCACGTCCGGCTGGCCGGAATTTCTTTACCGCGGGCCTGCGGAGCATACCCCATGCAGACGTGGCTATCGCTCGTCGAAGTCGATGGCGCGGAGTTTCAGGACCTCCAGGAGCTCGCCTCGCTGTGGGGTGATGTCAGCCTCGAACTGGAGGAAATCGACGCCGAAATCAAGGACACGTACGCGCTGCTCGGCCGGTTCGACTTCCTGTTGGTCTTCGAAGCACCCGACCGCGATTCGGTCTTCGAACTCTCGCTGGCCGCCGAGCGCCACGGTCTCGACATGACGACGATGGAGGGCGTGCCCATCGAACATTTCGGCAGCCTCGTCAAGGAGTAGCCGTACCGTCGATAGCATCAGCCGAGACGCACCAACTGGGCGTGGGTCGTCCCGCCCACATCGAGCACGTTCGTCTCCTCGACGAAGCCGTGTTCGACCGCGAGATTCACCGACTCCGACCCGACGATGTTCGCCACGCGGGCGCGGGCGAGACTCGCCACCACGCGCTCCTCGTCGGCGCGCTCGCCGTCGTAGAACTCCTCGGTGACCTCGAAGGCGACGCCATCGTTGTCGAAGGTCTCGCCGAGCACATCGTCATCGCAGACCGCGACGAGCCGTCCCTCAGGCGTTTCGCGTTCGTTGACGATCACGGACGAGTTCCTCCTCGGCCTCCTCGCGGAGTTCTCTGGCCTCCTCGGCGACTTCCTCGGCCTGTTCGTCCTCGCCGACCTCTTCGAGCGCGCGGGCTTTCTCTTCGAGGACCTCGGCGTTGCGGAAGCCCAATCGAAGGGCGTTGTCGAAGTTTTCGAGCGCCTCCTCGGCCAGACCGCGTTCGAGCAGGAAGAACCCACGGTTGTACCAGCCCTGCGCGAAGCGGTTGTCGCGCTCGACGGCGCGTTCGGCGTGCTCTAAGGCCTGCTCGCTGCGTCCGCTCTCGAAGAGTGCGTAGGCGAGGTTGGTCTCGGCGCTTGCGGCGTGCTCTGAGTCGGCGTCGATATCGAGCGCCTCGCGGTAGGCCCCGATGGCGGCGTCGTACTCTTCGAGTTCGGCGTGGGCCGCGCCCTTGTTCACCCACGCTTCCTGTTCGACGCGCTCCTCGTCGGCGAACTGGGCGGCGCGCTCGAACGTCTCGGTCGCCTGTTCGTACCGGTTGATTTCGATGTAGCTCAGGCCAACCTCGATGAGTTCCTCGACGTCGACGTCCTCGGTGCCGAGCTGGCGCTCGTCGAGCAGGTCGGTCAGTACCCGGGAGTCGATTGGGTCGACTTCGCTCGGGTCGACGGCGAGTTCCGGCGGGTCGAGGTCGAAGCCCTCGGGGTCGTCGAAGCCTTCGCCCTCGGAGAAGGGATGGTCGTCCCGTTTGCGGCCCTCGTCGGGGTCGCGCCGGCTGTCATCGGTCATAGCTCTCCTATGTGACGACCGTGATTAAGGCCTGTGGCCTCGTGGTTCCCGCATGCGCCTGTTCGTCAGCGTCGACCTCGCGGGTCTCGAAGACGACATCGCCAGCGTTCAAGAGCGCGTCGCCGACGCGAGCGGCGTCAGACTCACCGACCCCGCAACCGTCCACGTCACGCTGAAGTTTCTCGGCGATGTGGACGACGAGCGAGTCGCGGACCTCACCGACGCACTCGAAACCGCGGTCGATGACGCGGGTGTCGACCCGTTTACTGCCGAGTTCGGCGGTCTCGGCGCGTTCCCGAGCGCGGAGTACATCCGCGTGCTCTGGGTCGGCGTCCGCGAGGGGAGTACCGAACTCGCTCGACTCCACGAGGTAATCGAGGAGCGAACGGTCGCAATGGGCTTCGACCCCGAAGACCACGAGTTCACCCCGCACGCGACGATTGCGCGGATGGACCACGCTGGCGGGAAAGAGCAGGTCCAGCGCGCGCTCAACGAGAGCGACCCGACGGTGGGAACCCGTGATATCGAGGCGGTAGAACTGACCAAAAGCGTTCTTCGGGACGACGGACCAGAATACACCACCGTCGAGCGGTTCGAGTTCTGAACAGGTCGTGTTCTCGGAAATAGCCGTCCGTGGTCGGGGACGGCGGCGCACGGGAGCACGCCAGTAACGTGCGACTCGTGCGTGGTCCGTGCGAGCAATGGCGAGTGCAGACTCGCAGAACGTAGTTCTGACGGCGGATGAGTGAACGGAGTGAGGGAATCGGCTGGGGAGGGTGTGGTCGTCGCGGTGTGGTGGTGGAACGTTAGTGGCTGAACCGCGAACGAGTCGAAGACGAGTGAGCGGGCCGAGGAACCTCCGAAGTTCTCGTGAATGACTGAAAGGAGCGAACGAGAGCACGGAAGAGCGAAGCTCTTCCGGTGGAGGTGACGACGGCTTTTGATCCACATTTTGCGAGGGAGTGAGCGACCATCGGGAGCGAACGACCGCAGCAAAAGGTGGGCGTGGAAGGACAAGGATTTAAGCGCCGCCGTGGAAAGGAATCCACCATGAGCAAGAACTCGAAGGCGAAGAAGAAGCGCCTCGGGAAACTCGAACGCCAGAACTCCCGCGTGCCGGCGTGGGTCATCATGAAGACCGACCGTGACACGATGCGCAATCCCAAACGGCGCAACTGGCGGCGGTCGGATACGGACGAATGAGCGCTGACGACTTCGAGGAGCGCGTCGTGACGGTCCCGCTCCGCAAGGTGAAGGCGGGCGCGAACCACGAGGCTGCCGACAGAGCCATGACGCTCATCCGCGAGCATCTCGCCCAGCACTTCAAGGCCGACCTCGACACCGTGCGCCTCGACCCCTCCATCAACGAGGCGGTCTGGGAACACGGGCGCTCGAACCCGCCGAGCAAGCTTCGCGTGCGCGCGGCCCGCTTCGAGGAGGAGGGCGAGCGCGTCGTCGAAGCCGAGCACGCCGAATAACGTGCTCCGCGCGGCCTTTTCCGGTTCCTCGTACGTCGGTGTCTTCGCCCGCGCGACCGACCGGTGTCTGCTCGTCAGGCCCGACATCGACGACGGGTTTCTCGACGACCTCGCCGAGGAACTCGGCGTCCCCGCCGTAAAGACGACCATCGCCGGTTCTGGGACTGTTGGCGCGCTCGTCGCCGGCAACTCGAACGGGTTGCTCGCGAGCAGTCGCGTGAGCGATACCGAGCGCGAGCGCATCGCCGACGCCACCGACCTCCCGGTCGCGACGCTGCCCGGTCGCATCAACGCCGCCGGCAACGTCGTGCTCGCAAACGACAGCGGGGCCTACGTCCATCCGGACCTCCCTGACGAGACCGTCGAGACCGTGAGCGAGCACCTCGACGTCCCGACCGAGCGCGGCGAACTCGCGGGCGTCAGAACTGTTGGGACGGCGGCAGTCGCCACGGGCCGGGGCGTGCTCTGTCATCCCCAATCGACCGACGAGGAACTCGACTTCCTCGAAGAACTACTGGACGTGCCCGCGGACATCGGGACCGTGAACTACGGCGCGCCGCTGGTCGGGTCGGGGCTGCTCGCCAACGCACAGGGATACGTTGCCGGCGAGGAGTGTACGGGACCGGAGCTCGGCCGCATCGAGGACGCGCTCGGCTATATCGACAGCACGTAGCGCCGGTCGACGCGCCAGCAGAGGACAACATACTTCCGGCGTGCTCACCCAGCACGGGTATGGATACGTTCGTCACCGACAGCGAGAGTCACAGTCGAGAGCAGACCGTGGAGGCAGGCCGATGAGCATGGGTGGCGGCGGTGGCGGCCAGCTCGAACAGCTCTCACAGGAACTCGACGTGCTCGAACGCCAGAAGGAGGCGATGGAGGACGAAATCGAGGAGTTCCGCGAAGAACAGCGCGAGATCGACGAGGCCACCGAGGCGCTCGAAAACCTCGACAGCGGCTCCACGGTACAGGTTCCGCTCGGTGGCGATGCCTACGTCCGTGCGGAGGTCCAGAACGTCGACGAGACGGTCGTGAGTCTCGGCGGCGGCTACGCGGCCGAACGCGACGAGGAGGGTGCAATCGAAACCCTCGAACGAAAACGCGACGCGCTCGACGACCGCATCGAGGAGGTCCAGGGGGACATCACCGAAATCGAGAGCGAGCGCGAGGAACTCGAACAGCAGGCCCAACAGCTCCAACAGCAGCAGATGCAGCAGCTTCAGGGGCAGATGGGTGGGATGGGACAGGACGACGACGAGTAGGCGATGTTCGACGGACTCAAAGACCGACTCAGCAGCTTCCAGCGCGACGCCGAGGAGGAAATCGACGAGGCGGCCGCCGACGCCGAGGACGTCGAGACCGAAAACGACCCCGCAGCCGAAGCTGCATCCGTCACGGAAACCGACGAATCAGCCGCGACAGCGCCTGAAGCCAGCGAGGATGCCGACGACGCCACGCCGGCGGCACCCGACACGCCGGACGACACCGAACCGACGGGGACCGAGGCTGCGGTCGAGCCGGCGACGACCGAACCCACCCCGGACGAGGCGGCTGTGGGGGATGCGGAGAGCGAGATGGAAGCGGAACCCGAGGCTGTTGACGATGAACCCACCAGAACGCGATTGAGTCGGCCATCGTCGGCCGACGAGACCGACAATGGTGAGGGCGAGGAAAACCTCGGACTCGGGACGCGCGCGAAGCTGTTCGCCACCGGGCAGTCGCTCATCGAGGCTGCCGAGCTTGAGGGGCCGTTATTCGAACTGGAGATGGCGCTGCTCGAAAGCGACGTCGAGATGAGCGTGACCGAGGCGATTCTCGACCGCCTGCGCGATGAACTCACGGGTGCGACGCGTGCACAGGTCAAGGGCACAGGTCTCGTCGTCGAGGAAGCGCTCGCCGAAGCCCTTCGGGAGGTCATCTCGGTGGGGCAGTTCGACTTCGAAGAGCGGGTGGCAGAGGCCGACAAGCCCGTGACCATCGTCTTCACAGGAGTAAACGGCGTCGGCAAGACCACCACGATTGCGAAACTCGCCCGCTATTTCGAGGAGCGCGGTCTCTCGGCCGTACTCGCAAACGGCGACACCTATCGGGCGGGCGCGAACCAGCAGTTGGGCGAACATGCCGAAAACCTCGGCAAGGAGTACATCGCCCACGAGCAGGGGTCGGACCCCGCGGCCGTGCTCTACGATGGGGTCGAATACGCCGAAGCCCACGACATCGACGTGGTGCTGGGCGATACGGCGGGCCGACTCCACACTTCCAATGACTTGATGGCCCAACTGGAGAAGATCGATAGAGTCGTGGACCCCGACATGACCCTCTTTGTGGATGAGGCCGTCGCCGGTCAGGACGCCACGAACCGCGCCCGCGAGTTCGACGACGCCGCGACCATCGACGGCGCAATTTTGGCCAAGGCCGACGCCGACTCGCAGGGTGGCGCGGCCATCTCGATTGCCCACGTCACCGGCAAACCAATCCTATTTTTGGGGACTGGGCAGGGCTACGACGACCTCGAACGGTTCGACCCCGACGTGCTCGTCGAGCGGCTGCTCGGTGACGAGGAGTAGGACGAATTTTTGAGTGGTGCGGTGGCGCGTGGGAACGCGCGAAGCGCGTGACTCGCGTGAGGGATGAGCGAGGAGCGAAGCGACGAGCGAATCGGCTGGGGAGGGTGTGGAGGCGGAAGCTAGCGACTGAACCGCGAACGAGCGTAGCGAGTGAGCGGGTGTTTTTGGTCCAGATTTTTGCGAGGGGTTGAGCGAGCGTAGCGAGCGATTCCCCGAAGTAAAAAGGTGGGACGGACAAGCCTTTACCAGCTACGCGGCATAGCGCCGGCAAATGGTACTCGACGACCTCGGGAGTTCTCTCCGCGGAACCCTCGACCGACTGCAGGGCAAGACGCGCCTCGACGAGGAGGACGTTGAGGAGGTAGTCAGGGAGATTCAGCGCTCGCTGATTCAGGCCGACGTCGAAATCGACCTCGTGATGGACCTCTCGGACAACATCGAGCGACGCGCGCTCGAAGAGGAACCTCCAGGGGGGACGACGGCGCGGGATTTCGTCCTCCGCATCGTCTACGAGGAGATGGTTGACCTCGTGGGCGACAGCACGGACCTCCCGCTCGAATCCCAGACCATCTTGCTAGCTGGTCTTCAGGGGTCGGGGAAGACGACCACGGCCGCGAAGATGGCGTGGTGGTTCTCGAAGAAAGGACTTCGACCGGCGGTCATACAGACCGACACGTTCCGACCGGGTGCGTACGACCAAGCGAAGGAGATGGCCGAGCGCGCCGAAGTCACCTTCTACGGCGACCCCGACAGCGATGACCCCGTCGAAATCGCCCGCGAGGGACTCGAAGCCACCGAGGAAGCCGACGTCCACATCGTGGATACGGCTGGTCGCCACGCCTTAGAAGAGGGCCTCATCGACGAAATCGAAGCCATCGATGAAACAGTGAACCCGGACCGCAGCCTGCTCGTGATGGATGCGGCCATCGGACAGGGCGCGAAGGACCAAGCCCAGCGCTTCGAGGAGGCCATCGGCGTCGATGGCGTCGTTATCACGAAACTCGACGGCACAGCCAAAGGTGGCGGAGCGCTCACTGCCGTGAACGAGACCGATTCGTCGATTGCCTTTCTGGGGACCGGCGAGACGGTCCAAGACGTCGAGCGCTTCGAACCTGACGGCTTCATCTCCCGGCTGTTGGGGATGGGCGACCTCAAACAGCTCGCCGAGCGGGTCGAGCGCGCGATGGAGACCGGCGACGAGGAAGAGGACTGGGACCCCGAGGACATCATGTCCGGGCAGTTCACGCTGAAGGACATGCGCCATCAGATGAACGCGATGAACAAGATGGGACCGCTCGACCAAGTGCTCGACATGATTCCCGGTCTCGGCGGCGGTTTGAAGGACCAACTCCCCGACGACGCGATGGACGTCACGCAGGACCGCATGCGAAGTTTCGAGGTCATCATGGACTCGATGACCGAGAACGAACTCGAAAATCCTCGGTCTGTCGGCGCGAATCAAGTTCGCCGCGTCGCCCGCGGCAGCGGCCAGCCCGAAGAGCGCGTCCAGGAACTCTTAGAACAGCACCGGATGATGGAACGAACGTTGAAACAGTTCCAGGGGATGGGCGATGCGGACATGCAGCGGATGATGAAGCGCATGGAGGGCGAGGGTGGCGGTGGCATGGGCGGAATGGGTGGCGGTGGCGGCCCGTTCGGATAGCGCGAAGCGGACGTATTTTTATCGCTGGCGGTGCTCGACACGCCAATGACCGTCGTCGAGATCGCACGCGAGGCCTACCGCGAGGCGCTGCCGGCGCTGTCGGCGAGCCTCGTCGGCGGCCTGCTCGCGGGGGTCGTCCTCGGCGGGATGCGCAGCGAGCTTCGCGCGGTCGAGGGGCTGCTCGTGCTCGTGCCGGCGCTGCTCGCCACGCGGGGCAACGTCTATGGCTCCCTCGGTGCACGGCTGGCGACCGCGCTCCATCAGGGGCTTATCGAACCGCGGGTGCGCGGCGGCGACGAGCGCCTCCGGGCGGCGGTCGCGGCGGCGCTCGTCGACGGGCTGCTCGTGAGCACACTCGCCGCCGTCGCCGCCTACACCGTACTGACGCTGCTTGGTCTGCCGCACGCTTCGCTGCTCACCCTCGTCGCCATCGCTGCCGTCGCGGGCGTGCTCACCGGAATCGTGCTGGCGACGGCGGTCGTGGTGGTGGTCTTCGCCGGTTATCGCCGCGGTTACAACCCCGATACGATTGTGGGACCGGTCGTGACGACCACCGGCGACGTCTTCGGCCTGCTCTTCTTGTTGCTCTCGGTGCGGCTCGTCCTCGCGCTTCTCGGAGGTGGCGGTTGAGTGACGACCGACTGGACGGTTCGGGCGATCACGCGCGCGATGTTGCCGGTGCTGGTCGCGCTGATGCTCGTCGAACTCGGCAGCGGTCTCGTGCTCGAATCGTTCGAGGGGACCTTGCTTCGGTTCCCCTCGCTGCTCGTGCTCGTGCCCGTCACCATCGGCACCGCGGGCAACCTCGGGAGCGTGCTCGCCGCGCGGCTCTCGACGGCCTTCCATCTGGGGCGACTCGCCTTCGACCCGGCCGACGAAGTGCTCGCGGGCAACGCCGTCGCCACCGTCGCCCTCTCGCTGACCGTCTTTCCGGTCGTGGGGGCCGGTGCGTGGGCGCTGTCGGCGCTGGTCGCCGAGACACGACTCGCGCTGGCGACCGTCCTGCTGGTTGCGACCGCCAGCGGCGCGATACTGGCCGTCCTCGCCGTCATCGTCACCGTCGTGGCGACGTACGCCGCCTACCGGTTCGGTCTCGACCCCGACGACGTGGTGATACCCGTCGTGACGAACGTCTCGGACGTGCTGGGCGTGGTCGTGCTGTTCGCCGTCGTACAGGTCGTGGTCTGAGCAGGAACCGTCAACGGTCGGACTTTCCGGCGCGAACTGCCGCTTCCGTCGGTTTCAGGCTTCGCCCGGGAGAGCAACGGTCGTGAAACCGGTCGCTGCGGTGGTGTGTCTGCTCGTCGTGCTTGCCGGCTGTAGCGGACCCACTGGGACGACCCAGACGCCCACGGGGGACGTCGTTTCGACTGGCCAGCCCCCGGTGACGACCACGGACGCCGACTCCATACCGACAGTCTCGCCGACGGACAGCCAATCGACGGCAGCCCCGACGCGGACCCCGCCGTCGACACGACAGTGGACCGTCACCGTGACCGAGGTGGTCGATGGCGACACGATGGACGTGCGCTTCGAGAACGGCACCACGGAGGAGGTCCGGCTGTTGGGCGTGGACACCCCGGAGGTCCACGTCGAGAATGACCCGGCGGAGTTCGAGGGGATTCCCGACACCGAGGCGGGCGCGGCGTGGCTGGCCGGATGGGGCGAGAACGCGAGCGAGTTCGCCCGCACGGAACTCGCTGGCGAGACCGTCACGATATCGCTCGACCCGGCGGCCGACCGCCGCGGCAGCTACGGCCGGTTGCTGGTCTACATCGAGCACGACGGCGAACTGTTCAACCGTCGACTCCTCGCTCGGGGCTACGCGCGCTACTACGACGCGCCGCTCACGAGGGCCGACGCGTTCCAACGCATCGAGCAGCGCGCCCGCGAGCGGGATGTCGGCCTGTGGGACTATCCCGAAGAGCGGGTGCCGGCCCGACTCGGCGGTCCCCACGCGGCTTAACCTCATCGAGAACGTATACAGCGCGAATGGCGCACTCGCGTCTCGAACTCCCGCCGCGGCTGGTCGACTGGTCGATCCTCATTACTGTGGGGTTCGCAGTCGCCACCGGCATGCTGACCCTCGTCTCGGGCCAGCCCGGCGATGCGGTCGTGTTCGTCCTCCACGGGATGGGCGGGCTGGCGCTCGTCGTCCTCCTCTTCTGGAAGCTCCGGCGCGTGCGCCCGCGAGTGACCAATCGGGCGGCGTGGAATCGGGGAACGCTGGTCTCGATTCTGTTGACCACCCTCGCGCTCGCGGCGCTCGCCACCGGTCTCGTCTGGACTTCGGGCGGCACGTTCGTGGTCGGCCCGTGGTTGCTGCTGTTCGTCCACATGGCCCTCGGCGTGCTCGTTATTCCTGTGCTCGTTGTCCACCTGCGCGGCCGCGTTCGCCTCCCGACCACGAACGACTTCGCGGGCCGGCGGACGGCGCTCTCGTCGCTCGCCGTCGTCGGCTTCGGTGCGCTCGTGTGGCGCTTCCAGCGCGAGGCCAATCGAGTGTTCGGACTCGCCAGCGACCAGCGATTCACCGGTTCGACGGAGGAAGGAACGGACGCGGGAAACGCCTTTCCGGTGACGAGTTGGGTGGCCGACGACCCAGACCCCATCGACCCCGACGACTGGCAACTCCGGGTGGGCGGCGCGGTCGAACGCGAGCGCACGCTTTCCACTGAGGACCTCGACCCCGACAGCGAGGGACGCACCACCCTCGACTGCACGAGCGGCTGGTATTCGACCCACGACTGGCGCGGCCTGCGGGTGGGCGACCTCCTCGATACGGTCGAACCCGCTCCCGACGCCCAGTGGGTGTCCTTCCGGTCGGTGACGGGCTATCGCTGGAGCCTGCCCATCGAGGAGGCCCGCGACGCGCTGCTAGCGACCCGCATCGACGGCGAGCGGCTCTCGCATGGGCATGGCTTCCCACTCAGGCTGGTCGCGCCCGGCCGGCGCGGGTTCCAGTGGGTGAAGTGGATAGATAAAATCGAAGTGAGCCGCCAGCGCGACACGAGCGAGTGGCTGGCGATCTTCGTCAGCGGGTTCGACGAGACATCTACGGGCGGTCAGTAACGGGTGTTCCGTCCTCGGTCGGTGGCGCGACGTGGTCGATGTACTCTTCGACGCTCGGTTCGTGGACACGAATTCGCAAACTGATGTCGCCGAGTTCGTCCGGCTCGCCCACCGCGAAGTTGACGACGCCCTCGAAGGCGGCCTGTTTTTTCAGTGCGACGCTCACGACATCGCCCCGGCGGCCGTCGAAGAACTCGCTGCGGGCGCTGTCGAGGATTTCCTGTCGATGGAGTAACTCGGAGAAGTGGTCCAGACTGTGGGTTTCGGCACGCACCTCGCCGGGCGCGCGCTCGATGTCCGCTCCCGGAACCAGGTTTTCGACAGCAGTCACGACCCGTTCGGTGACCTCGGTGTCGTTGACCGGTGCAGTGACTTCGACGTCGATGCGGTACATCATGCCCCTGCCTCCGCGAGCAGCGTTCGGATGCGCTCGTGAAAGTCCGCGAGCGAGTCGGTGTTCTCGATGCGCCTGTCGGCGCGCTCGATGGCCGCATCCATCCCGAAGCCGAGTTCGCGCTCGTCGCGGGCTTCGAGGCTCTCGCCGCCGTCGGCGCTCGCGGCGTCCCGGCCCCGCGCATCGACGCGCTCGGCGCGCACCTCGAAGGGAGCCTCGATGGCGACGAGCGTGAACGCCTCGCCGAAGGCCTCCGCGAAGCGTTCGGCCTCGACGCCCGAGCGGATGCCATCGACGAGCACCGTGGGCGAGTCGTCGAGTTCGCGCTCGATGACCGGCAGCGAGCGCTCGGCGATGGCTCCGGGGCCACTCTCCTCGCGGAGTGCCTGCGCCACGCGACCGTGATGTTCGGCGGGGTCGAGACCGCGCTCGTGGCAGGCCTCCCTGATGACGTCGCCCATCGTCACGACCGGAATCCCTGCTTCGCGGGCGACGGCGGCGGCCTCGCTCTTGCCGCTGCCGGGCAGGCCGACGATACCGATGACGCTCATTGATGAGTCAAAGACGGAATCGCTGTTAAACGCTCCGCACCGGACCCAATCGCTTTTGAACCGCTCGCTCTCAGCCCCTCTTGAGGGCACGTAGCTCAGCCCGGATAGAGCGTCGGACTTCTAATCCGACGGCCGTGGGTTCGAATCCCACCGTGCCCGTACAGCGACCGCAGGGAGCGAACCGGCACGCAGGGGGTTCGAATCAGGGAGTGAAGCGAGCGCAGCGAGCGGAACGACCGTGGTTCGAATCCCACCGTGCCCGTGCACCTGTACCTTTTTACTGCGGAGGGTCGCCGCAGGCGACCCCCACTTGCAAAAAGCTACGCTAAAAACGTCCCGCTCACTCGGCCTTCGGCCTCGTTCACGGCGAACCGCACTCGCTTCGCTCGTGCGGATGCTGACACTCCGCACAGCACCGCCGAAGCCCTCGGCGCACTCACTCCGTTCGCGGTGTTCGCTACGCTCACACCAGCGCGCCTCGCCCTTCATCCGCCAGGAACCGCACCACCGCCGCACCGCACCCGCCGCCCGCGGCGCGGGCGGACCACGCGCCTTTTGCTCGCGGGGGTCGAACGCCGGGCGATGAGGGTCGGTATCGTCGCTCGGCGAGGCAGCGAACAGGCGGCCGCGCTCGCCGGCGACGTCCGCGAGCATCTCCACGAGTCCGGTATCGAGGTGTTGCTCGACGAGGCGACCGCCGACGCGCTCGCGGTCGATGGCAACCCCGTCGAGGCAATGAGCGACTGCACGCTCGTCGTCTCCATCGGCGGCGACGGTACCTTCCTGTTCACCGCCCGCGAGGTCGGCACGACGCCCATCATGGGGGTGAATCTCGGCGAGGTCGGCTTCCTGAACGCGACCTCGCCCGACGACGCACTCGCCGAACTCACGCGCGAACTCGACCACATCGAGCGCGAGGGCGAACCACGGACCCGCACCGTGCCCCGACTCCGCGTCACCGGCGAGGACGTCTCGCTGCCGCCCGCGCTCAACGAGATGGTCGTGATGGGAAAACGCGGTCCCGGTCGCGGGGCCGACTTCACGGTCGAAATCGACGGCAGCGAGTATCTCGACAGCCACGCCGACGGCGTGCTCGTCGCCACCCAGACCGGGAGCACGGCGTACAATCTAAGCGAGGGCGGCCCGCTGGTCCATCCCGACGTGCCAGCCCTCGTGGTGACGGACATGGCCGCGAGCGACCCGATGCCGCCGCTGGTCGTCGGCCGGGACAGCGAGGTCTCGGTCACGGTCGCCGACGATGCGGCGGTGGTCGCCGACGGCCGCAATCGCGCTTCGCTCGCCGCGTCCGCGACGGTCACGGTGAGCGTGGCCGACGAACCGACGCACGTCGCCGGCCCCCCATTGGAGTTTTTCAGCGCGCTCGACAAACTCGATTGAACCGGGGGGGACGGAGGGGCGCAATACTGTGGACTTTCGCAAGGTGTAACGGGTAGCAGCAGCAACGAACAATCGAATGAGCCAGCAGCTGCCGGACGTACAGGCCGCCAAGCCTGACGTGACCGTGGGACTCAATCACGTCGGCGTCACCGGCGTCGAGAAACTCGTCAAACTCGGTCGGGAGGAAAAACGCCCCATCGTCCTGATGGCCGACTTCGAGGTGTTCGTCGACCTGCCATCGTGGCGCAAGGGCGCGGACATGAGCCGGAACATGGAGGTCATCGACGAGACCCTCGAAACGGCCGTCGCCGAACCCGCGTATCGTGTGGAGGACGTCTGTGGCGACGCCGCCGAGCGCCTGCTCGACAAACACGAGTACACCTCCGAGGCCACCGTCGAGATGGAGGCCGAGTACGTCATGCGCGAGCAGACACCGGCGAGCGAGAAGGAAACCCAAGGGACGGCGACCATCATCGCCAGCGCCTGCGCGACCGAGGAGGGGACGACCGAGGAGATCGGCACCCGTGTCACGGGGATGACGGTCTGTCCGTGCTCGCAGGGCATGTCGAACTCCCGCGCCCGCGAGACGCTCTCGGAGTTGGGCGTCGACGAGGACACCACCGAGAGATTCCTCGAAGAGGTGCCACAGGCCGGCCACTCACAGCGCGGACACGCCACCCTCCGGGTGAAGAGCGACGGCGCGCCCGAGGTCGACCTCAATGACCTCATCGGCGTGGCGCGCGACGCGATGAGTGCCCGTATCTACAATCTCGCCAAACGCCCCGACGAGGACTACATGACCGAACACGCCCACGCGAACGCGAAGTTCGTCGAGGACTGCGTGCGCGACATGGCCGAAGGCGTCGTGCGGGAGTTCCCCGATCTCGCGGACGACGCGGTGGTGACGATGAAACAATCGAACGACGAGTCGATACACCAACACAACGCCCACGCCGAGCGGGTCGCAACGGTCGGTCAGGTTCGCGCCGAACTCGACCGCTGAATTTTTGGTGCAGATTTTTGCGAGCGAGCACCGCGAGCGACGCAAAAAGATGCAACTGACGGGTCGATACACCAACACAACGCCCACGCCGAGCGAGTCGCGACCGTGGGCCAGCTTCGGGCCGAACTCGACGGTCAGGCTCCGGCCGACGACTAACCCAGTTCGAGCGGCTTCGCCCCTTCCCAACGCGGTTCGAACTCGCGAGTGATTTCGCCGGCGAACGCGCGGTCCTTGACGTCTATCATCGCGAACAGCTGGGTATCGTCGAGCGGGTGGGGAACCTCGATGCAGGTCTCGACGCCGTCGATGACGGTGAAGGTCTGCTCGACGGCATCGCTCGTCCGCGTGCTGAAGTGTTCGTGCGGCGAGAGCGTACTCACGTAGCGCTCGCCGACGGTTTCGGGGAGTGCCGAAACGAGCTCGGGCCGCATCAACAGCGACACGTCGACGCCGCGCTCGATGGCCGCGTTCAGCCGCTCGGCGACGCGGTTGCCGACCGCATCCGTGTCGAACTGGGCCGATAGCGCCGCCGCGACCATCACCACGCTCTCGTCGGCGGCCGCGATGCGCTCTTCGAGCAGGTCGATGGTCTCCTCGGGACCGACCGCCGCCGTCCAGAACCGCTCGTCGGTCTGCTGGGTGGCGTCGAGTTCGCTCACCAACTCCTCGACGACCTCTTCGTACTGGTCGGCTCTGGCTTCGAGTTCGCGCCGCCGGTCCGCGAGCAGTCGCGACAGCGCCGTCTCCGGCTCGACCGCGACGTATTTCTTCGGACGGGAGGCGTCCTGTGACCGTATCAAACTATGGGTCTCGATACTCGCGAGCACGTCGTAGATGCGACCCATCGGCACGCCGCTGGCGCGCGATAGTTCCTTCGCGGTCGTCGGGCCGGTGTCGAGCAGTGCCCGATAGACGCGCGCCTCGTATTCGGAGAGACCGAGGTCGCTGAGGTCAGCCATTGTCTCCCTGTCCCATTCCACCACAATAAACTCATCGGCAGTTCATCGCACGGTGTCACGACCGCTAGCAATCGTCGGGTGGCGCGGTCGCGTGGTGTGTCGGAAAGGGTTTTGCGTGCGCGGCCGGTAGACGAGCCATGCTGCTCCGGATACTCGGATTACTCCTTCTGATTCCGCTGTTCGACATGGTGGTACTCGTCGCCGTGGCGACGCAGACGCCGCTCGGTTTTGTCGGGGCCGTGGCGCTGGTCGTCCTCACGGCGCTCATCGGAATGCTGCTCGTGCGCGCCGAGGGCCGCCATACCGCCTGGAAGATCAAAGAGCAGATCGAGCGCGGTTCGCTTCCGGGCGACGAACTGCTCGACGGCGGACTGCTCATCGCTGCGGGCGCGTTCCTGCTCACGCCGGGGTTCGTGACCGACCTCGTCGGGCTGGTGCTCGTCGTGCCGGTGACGCGCTGGCCCGTCCGGAAGGCGCTCAAGCGCTGGCTCGTCGTTCCCTATCTCGACCGGAAGATGGGCGGTATCGCCAGCGGCGTCGCCTACAGCGGTGGCTTCCCCGACAGCGAGACCTATGACGTGGACGCCGGCAGCTACGAGGTCCACGACCCCGATGGCGACACGAGTCGGGAGTGAGGCCGCGAAGAGAAACGCTTACAAACCGAAGGGAGCAACGGCGAGTGTCGGGCCAATAGCTCAGTTAGGTTGAGCGCTCGGCTGATAACCGGGAGGTCCGCGGTTCAAATCCGCGTTGGCCCACTCGTTTTTCGGCTGCTTTTTGTCCCATCATCACCGCTGTTGCTCGTCAGTAAATCATTGAAAAAGACAGCAGGGAATGTTACAGGTGATGCCACGCAACGGACCCCGCTGTCACGTGGAGCGCGCCGCGCTCCAGTAACTAATTCACGCTTGGAGAGCATAAGCTTTGTGTGAATTGCGGGCGAGTGCCACGACCGCTCAGGGGTGACGACAGCGAACCGCTCCGGCGGGCACGAACCGCCGTTCGTGGCTCGCCGATTCCGTCCGGCGCGTCGTCGACTCGGTCTCGGTGCGTGCCGGCTCCACCCGTAGTGACGAGTCGTTCCACGGCGCGAACATCGCGTGCGGGACGAACTGCTCGCCGCCGTTTCGGCGCAGGGTCACGCCCGCCGGGTCGGTGGCCACGACGACGGCGTAGCGTTCGTGGGTTCGGGTCTCGTAGATGACGTCCCCGACATCGGGGTTGGCACGGTCGGTCGGAGTGTCGGTGGCTATCATGGTGGCTGTCGGCGGGCGGCCCGCGCGGACTGCCCGTACGTATCCCCACGGCGACCGGCTATTGAATCACGACCACCGTTGCCGGTCGTTTCCCATCGTTCCGGCGCGAACCGGCCGCAACTGCACCGCTCGTCCGACACACCGGAACCGTGCGATTGAGGCGTTTCGAGACCCGAACGAGGGCATGAACCGTTTGCGACGGCGAAACCGTCGGGTGGGCTGCCCGTGAACGTCGACGAGCGGCTGCTGTTCGCCGTCGTGCTCGCCGGCGGCGTCGTGCTCCCCGGCGGCGCGGACTACGCCCTCTCGGCGCTGGGTTTCGAGACGGTCGGGATGGTCGTCTGGGGGGTCGGCTATCTGGGGATGGCGCTGTTCATCTGGTATCGTTGGATTCGTCCGCTGGATTTCGGCGCGCGCAGCGACGGGTCGTAACCTTGAAAGCTGGGACCGACCCATGCCACGACGAGAATGTTTCCGCTCCCGCTGCAGGTACTTGATCGGTTCCTGCTTCAATACAACGTCGGGCAGGTGCTGTTGGTCGTGTTCGTGCTCGCGATGCTCGCCGCGCTCACCCAGCGCTCCGGGAAGGTACTTGCCCTCCAGACGATGACCTTCGGCCTGCTGTTCGCGATTGTGCCGGGTCTCGGCGGTCCCGGTCACTACCTCTATCTGGGGATGGGGCTGTTGCTGGTCGCACCGCTGCTGTTCACGACCGCCGACCGCTAGCAACGAACGTCCGCTGGTGGCGACGGTTCGGCGTCGTCTCCGGCTGGGTTCGCTTCAACTGCCGAGCAGTTCGTCGTAGCGCGCACCGGTCTGTTTCAGCGTCTCAGTCGAGTAGAGCCGCTCGTGGTCGTAGGGGAGGTGTTCGGCGGTGAGTTCGTCGATTTTCTCATCGACCGTTTCGGCGTCGCGGCCGTGAATCATCGTGAAGAGGTCGTACGGCCACCCCTGTGCGGGCCGGCGCGGGCGATGGTAGCAAAGCGTCACGTACGGCAGCGCCCCGACTTCGGTCCCGCGGGCGTCGAGGTCCTCGTCGGGAACGTCCCAGACGACCATGCAGTTGGCGTCGAAGCCCGTGACGACGTGGTTGACGATACAGCCGATGCGCTTGATACAGCCCGCCTCGCGCAACCGGCGAACCCCGTCGAGCACGCCCTCGACCGGCTCGTCGAGGTCCGCGGCGATGTCGCGGTAGGGGGTCGCCGTCAGCGGAAACCCGTCCTGAATGGCCAGCAGGAGCCGCGCGTCGAGCGCCGAGAGGTCGCCAGTCGCCGATTCGCTGATGGCGGTCGCGTCCACGTCCTCGCCCCCACCGCTCGACTCGCGGGCGAAGCGGTCGGCGTTCACGACCGGGAATTCGAGGTCGATGTAGAAATCGGTCAGCATCGGGAGATTCAGGACAGGACACCCGGTGCGCTCCTCGATGTCGGCGAGGATGGCGTCCCGCGTCTCGCGCGAGCCGGCGGTGATGACGAACCACATGTTCCAGTCGTGGTCGCGCCGGTAGTTGTGGTTCACTTGACGGTGGTCGTTGACGATGTCGGCGACCTCCCCGAAGCGCTCCTCGGGAGCCTGCACTGCCGCGAGCGTCGACGAGCCGATGACGGGCGGGTTGAGCACCGCACCGAACCGGCGGAAGATACCGCGCTCGCACAGTGCCTCGACGCGGGCGAGTGCCTCGTCCTCATCGATGCCAAGCTCCGCGCCGACCGCGCGGAACGGTCGCTTCTCGACCGGAAATCCGCTCTGGTAGTCGTCTATCAATCGCGCATCGACCGCATCGAAGTCGGCCCGCCAGTCCTCGGCCAGCGAACTCATTGCCCGTCCTTCGGTGTGGGCGAACTACGGTCTGTCGATTCCACCGCCGTTATGCCCGCTGGACGCGCTCGGTCGACATGAACGACGCCGCGGACATGGATGGACAGGTCGCGCTCGTCACCGGCGCGACGGGCGGCATCGGGCGCGCAACGGCCCGCCGGCTCGGGGAGTTCGGTGCACACGTCGTCGTGACCGGGCGCTCGCGCGAGCGCGGCGAAGAAACCGTCCGCGACATCGAACGGGCGGGCGGCAGCGCACAGTTCTTCCGCGCCGATTTCGCGGCGATGGCGACCGTCCGCGCACTCGCCGACGAGTTTCGGGACCGCTACGACCGCCTCGACGTGCTCGTGAACAACGCCGCCTGTTCGGCGGACGCCCGCCGACTCACCGCCGACGGTCACGAACTGACCCTCGCGGTCAACCACCTCGCGCCGTACCTGCTCACCCACGACCTGCTCGACGTGCTCGTGGAGACTCCCGACGCCCGCATCGTGAACACCTCTTCGACCGTTCACCGGCGTGGCGGGGTCGATCTCGCGGACCTGCGGCTCGAATCGAACTACGACGCGCTCGCGGCCTACGCGCGCTCGAAACTGGCGAACCTGCTTTTCACTACCGAACTCGCCGCACGCCTCGACGATATCCCTGTGAACGCCGTCCATCCGGGGTTCGTGCCCGGCAGCGGTCTCTACCGGGACGGCTCGCTACCCGTTCGGCTCTTTACCGCTCTCGCCGCACGCCTGCCGGTCGTCGGCACGTCGGTCGCCGAGGCCGCCGACGGTCTCGTTCGCCTCGCCGTCGCGTCCGATACGACCGGCACGTACTTCGAGGGCCGCGAACCGGCCCACCCCGACCCACGCGTCCACGACGCACGGCTGCGCGAGCACCTCTGGAACGTCAGCGCCGCGCTCGTCGGCATCGACCCCGACTGGCCGTAACGCTCGAATCTCCACGGGCGTGAACGAGAGTCTTTTGCGCCGGCCGGCCCAATCCGACGCTATGGCCCAATCCACTGAGAAATACGGCGAGTGGCCGCTCAAGCGGCTCATGACCGAGGTCGTCGGCTCGGGACACAAATCCGCCGACGACATGACGCGCACGCAGGCTACCGACGCCTTCGAGCGCATCCTCGACGACGAGCCGGACCCCACGACGCTGGGCGCGTTCTGGCTCGCCAACCGCTGGAAGCGCAACACGCCCGACGAACTGGCCGCCTATATCGACCTGATGGCCGACCAATCAGTCGAATTCGCCCCACCGGACTGCGACCCCGTCGACTGCGGGGCGAACTACGACGGGAAAGGCCGCTCCGCCCTGTTGGGGGTCGGCGCGGGCATCGTCGCCGCCGCGGCCGGAACTCCCGTCGTGGCGCACTCCGGCGACCGCGTGCCCACCCAGAAACAGGACGCCTACAAGCACGTCCTCGACGAACTGGGCGTACGCACTGACCTCAGCTCCCCCGAAAGTGCCGCCATGACCGACGAGACCGGTTTCGGTTTCTACTACCAGCCCCGGTTCAATCCCGGCGTCACGGCCCTCGAAGACCGCCGAGACATGATGGGCGTGCGAACGTTCGTCAACACCATTGAGACGCTCGCCAACCCCGCCGATGCCGACGTGCATCTGGGAAGTTTCTACCACCTGCCCTACGCCAAGCGCATCATCGACACGTTCGACGCCAGCGAGCGCTACGACGTGCCACGAGTGGTGATGTTTCAAGGAATGGAGGGCTACGACGATATTCGACCGGGTTCGACGACGGTCGCGGTGGGTGAGAACGGTGACCTCGACGACTTCGAGATCAAAACTGCCGAATACGGCATGGATTTCGCGGAAGAGGACCTCGCCGTCGACACCGTCGCTACGGATTCAGCGGCGATCACCGAGGACGTGCTCGCGGGCGAGCGCGAGGGCCGGTTCGCCGATGCCATCGCACTCAACGGCGCACTCAGAATCTACGCCCGCGAGGACTGCGAGACGCTCGACGAGGGACTTTCGATGGCCCGCGAGGTCATCGTCGACGGCAGCGCCGAAACGGTGCTCGATGACCTCCGAAACTTCTGAGCCGGCAGGGTTTTCCATCGGGCCGTCGTCGCGTGAGTATGACAGACGCGACGCTGCACACCAATCGCGGCGATATCGAGGTCGAACTGTACGACGAGCGCGCGCCACGCACAGTTGACAACTTCGTCGGGCTGGCGACCGGCGAACAGGAATGGGAGGACGACGGTGACACGGTGGAAGAACCGCTGTACGACGACGTGGCCTTCCATCGCGTCATCGAGGGGTTCATGATTCAGGGCGGCGACCCCGACGAATCCGGGCGGGGCGGACCGGGCTACCAGTTCGACGACGAGTTCCACGACGAGCTCCGTCACGACTCGGCGGGGACGCTCTCGATGGCCAACTCCGGTCCCGACACGAACGGCTCGCAGTTCTTCATCACGCTCGACGCCCAGCCCCACCTCGACGACCGCCACGCGGTCTTCGGACAGGTGGTCGAGGGCATGGACGTCGTCGAGGAAATCGGCTCCGTGCCGACCGACGCGAACGACCAGCCACAGGAAGACGTCGTTCTGGAGTCGGTCGAGGTCCACGAGTAGAACCGACAGACGAAACCTCGCGGAGTTCCTTCTCCCCCCATGCCCGACGAACCCGTCGACCCGAGTGCTATCGGCGAGCGCGACGCACCACCAGTCTCGGAAAAGCCCTACAAGATCATCTTCGAGGCGAACAAGTGCATCGCGGCGGGCAAATGCGCCGAGGTTTCGGACAACTGGTCGATGAACATTTTGAGCGGCATCGCCGAACCCGAATCGTACTTCATCACCGAGGACGAACTCGATTCCAACCTCGAAGCCGCCGAGGTCTGCCCGGCGAAAAAGGACCGGGGCGTGATTCACGTCGTCGACCGCCGAACGAACGAGGAACTCGCCCCCGACCCGACAGGCGACGGGACGCTCTCGGTCGATTGGTGAATCGAAACGGGTTTTCGCGCGCGGGCGAACGGTGAACTGCGCGAGGGTGGCCGAGTCTGGCCAAAGGCGGCGGGCTTAAGACCCGCTCTCTCAGGAGTTCGTGCGTTCAAATCGCATCCCTCGCACTCGCCGTGGCGAGCCGCCGAACGACGTATTTATCACGATTCCCCATGACCGCTCACACGATGGACTCGGACCTCCTCGCCGGCGACGTCGCCGACCAGCTCGTCACGGCCGCCCGCACCGCGACCGGCGACCGCCTCCGCTCGGTGACCTATTTCACACGCACCGACTACGACCAGCTCTATCTCCGCGAGGATTTAGAACGGGATGCGGACGTGATGAGCTTCATCGGCCACGAGTGGCACGACTTCAAGAACACCAGAAACGCCTATCGAAGTTCGGAACTCGGCGGCTATCGCCACACCATTCGCGTCTTCGAGAACGGCTATCTCCTGCGCATCACCACCGACCGCGACGGTGTCTTCGTCACGACTGATGGATTGACGATGAGCGACTTCGAGGCCGTGGCGAGCGCCGTTCTTTCGATCCTCGACGACCGCTGACGATGCGCTTTTGCCCGCGAGCACCCGAACGCAGCCATGACCGACGCGTTCGCAACCCACGATGCCTACGAAACGGACGACGGCGAGTACGCGCTCACGACCACCCCGTTCGACGGCCGGGTCGTCGTCGATGGCGACGAGTATCGAGTGTCAGTGACGATGCCGACGCTCGACGCCGCCGTCGAGGAACCGGTCGACGAAGTGGTCGAGGACGGCTGGTTCGAAACGCTCTCGCTCCGCCTTGCGGACGCCGAAGGAGCGACGCGCGCGGACATCGAGGTTCCCGACCCGACCGTCGAGCGCCGGGGCGGGAAGGTGGTCGTCGAATGGACGGCCACACTCGGTGACGCGACGCGGGCGGCCGAGGCAGCCAAGGCGCTCATCGAGTACGCCGAGGGAACGTACGTCGAGGGCATCGTTCCCGGCTATGCCTATCGCTCGCCCGTCGCCGACCTCATCGCGAACGCCCGGACCGAGGGCGACGGCGAGGACGAGCGCGGCCCGATGCCGCTCTAAACTGTTCCGACGACGAGCTGGCGCACATCCGCGAGCACGTCGAAATCGGCGAGTGCGACCAGCCGGTCGCCGCGTTCGAGCGAGTCGTCGGCGCGCGGCAGGTCGACCGCCTCGCCTTCCTTGCCGAAGGCGAGCAGCTCGGCTCCACTGGGGAGTTCGAGTTCGCTCAGGGTGTAGCCGCGCATCGGCGAGGACTCGGTGACGGTGAACTCGACGAGCTGGAGGTGCTGGGCGATGTCGGCGATGGCACGGGTCGAGCCGCCGACGAGGGCGTTCTTCGCGCCGATTGCGCCGAGGCGCTCGGGATAGACCACCTCGTCGACCTCGGTGGCGTACTTCCGATATATCTCCTGATAGTAGTCGTCGTCGGCGCGCATCACGGTCCGACAGCCCTGTGCCTTTGCGACCATGCAGGCGACGAAGTTCGTCGTGAGGTCACCGGTGAGCGCGCCGAGTGCATCGGCCTCGGCGACGCCGGCCTCCAGCAGGTCCTCTTCGCGGCTGCCGTCGCCCTCGATGACCTCGACGATTTCGAGCCGTTCGCTCCAGAGCCGCTCCAACTGCGCGGGGTCGTTGTCGATGACGGTCGCCTCGTGGCCCTCCTCGGCGAGCACCCGCGCCGTCCTGAGTCCCACCCGACCAGCACCCACGATAACGAATCGCATACGTCAACCTATAGCGGCGGTCACAATAACGTTACCCCGACCGAGTGCGGTGGGGGATTGGCTCCGTTCGCCGTGCTTTCGATATCCCGAAGGGCATGCGGATGGGAGGTGGGGCATGGTCTCGGTCGCCGACATCGTGGGACTGCTCGTCGTCGTCGGCGTCAACGCCGCCGTCGCCGCGCTCGCCACGCGCTTCCTGCGCGTTCGGCTCGCCACCCGCTGGGGGATTGCGCTCTACGTGGTCGTGCTCGTCCCCGCCGTGCAGCTGCTCATGACTTTGTTTTTCACCGGACCGCTCGGTCTCGGTCCGGACCTCGGGAGTTCACTCACCGTCCTCGCCGTCGCGGTCGCGCTGCCGTTCGCGCTCGGGGTTACCTTCGATTACTTCTGGATGCCCGCGCCCGCCGAGGTCGAACTGCCCGAGCGCCTCGAACAGTCCTAGTCGAGCAGCCGGTCGAGCGCTGACTCGACCGTAGCGAGCACGTCCTCGGGCGACTGGCTCGCGTCGACCCTGACGAACCGCTCGGGTTCGTACTCGATGAGCTGTTCGTAGTTCGACTGGACGGCGGCGAGATAGCCCGCCTGCTCGAACTTGTTGGTCGCGCCGCTCCGTGCCGCACCGGTCTCGGGGTCGATGTCGAGGTACACAGTCATGTCCGGTGGACGCGTCCACGGCTGATGGACTCCTCGAACGTACTCCATCGGTCGCTTTATTTCGCCGTCGAGCGCCGCGCCCTGATAGGCGTAGCGTGAATCGGAATATCGGTCGGAGACGACCAGTTCGCCGTCGTCGAGTGCGGGGCGCACAGTCGAAGCGAGGTGGGCGGCGTGGTCTGCGGTATACAAGAAGAGCTCGGCGAGCGGGTCGGCCTCCGGGTCCTCGATCGAGCGCGCGACCGCCTCGCCGTACCACGAGTCCGTCGGCTCGCGGGTGAACACGCCGTCGTGGGACTCGCGGAGCGCCTCCCAGACGGTGGTCTTGCCGCTGCCGTCGATACCCTCTATCGTGACGAGCATGCGTGTCGTTCGCCCGCCGACGGGTAAGTCTCGCCTTCCGGTGACGGTAGTTTTAGGTCGCCAGCGCGGATAGTCGAGATATGGATGTCCTCGTGACCGGTGGCGACGGCTTCGTCGGGCGACACCTCTGTGACGAACTGGCCGGACGCGGCCACGACGTGACGGCGCTCTCCCGTGACCCCGACCCGTCGGTGTTCGAGGAGAGCGTCGCCACCGCCGTCGGCGACGTGACGGCCTACGACTCCATCGTGGACAGCTTCGAGGGCCAGGACGCTGTGGTGAACCTCGTCGCGCTCTCGGCGCTCTATCAGCCCTCCGGTGGCGAGGAACGTCACTTCGCGGTCCACCTCGGCGGCACCGAAAACGCCGTCCGGGCGGCCGAAGAACACGACGTCGAGCGGTTCGTCCAGATGAGCGCGCTCGGGGCCGACCCGCGGGGACCGACGGCGTACATCCGGGCGAAGGGCGAGGCCGAGGGTGTCGTCAGGGACTCCGACCTCGATTGGACGGTCTTTCGACCGTCAGTGGTGTTCGGCGACGGCGACGAGTTCGCCTCCTTCACCAAGATGCTCACGACGCCGTACGTGACGGGGCTGCCGGGCGCGAACACGGTACGATTTCAGCCCATCTGGGTCGGCGACTTCGCGCCGATGCTCGTCGATAGCATCGAGGACGACGAACACGTCGACCAAATCTACGAGATCGGTGGACCCGCCGTTTTGACGCTCGGAGACGTGACGAAACTGGTCTATCGCGCCGAGGGGAAGTCCGTCTCGGTCGTTCACGTCCCGACGTCGCTGGCGAAAGTCGGCGGGACGCTCATCGGTCCCGTGCCGTTCGTCCCCTTCGGCCCGGACCAAGCGCGTTCGCTCGAAATCGACAACACAGTGGCGGACAACGACATCACCGCGTTCGGGCGCAGCGAGTCGGACCTGAGGACGTTCGCGTCGTATCTCGGCGTCCGGTAGGGCGCGCACGGCGACCACCGGGGATTTGGCGCTCGCCTCGTAGTGTCCGTATGCGCGTCGTCGTCCCGTTCGCGGCCGAGCAGCCGAAAACGCGCCTCGACGGCTTTCTGACGCCCTCGGAGCGCCGCGCGTTCGCTCGCGCGATGCTCCTCGACGTGCTCGCTGCCATCCGCGAGACCGGCAACGACCCCGAACTCCTCACGACCGCGCCGGTCGATATCGACGCCCCCACCACCGTCAACGAGCGCCCGCTGACCGCGGCCGTGAACGCAATCGTCGAAACCACCTCGCCCATCGCGGTCGTGATGGCCGACCTCCCGCTCGCGACGCCCGCCGCGCTTGCGGGACTGTTCGCCGCCGAGGGTGAGGTGGTGCTCGCACCCGGCCGCGGCGGCGGGACGAACGCGTTCGTCGCCCGCCATCCCGGTTTTCGGGTCGACTATCACGGCACGTCGTATTGCGACCACCGCGAACGCGCCCACCGCATCGGCGCGAGCGTCGAAACTGTCGATTCGTTCCGGCTCGGGACCGATATCGACGAGCGCGCGGACCTCGCCGAGGTGCTCGTCCACGGCGACGGACGGGCGCGTGCGTGGCTCGACCGAGCCGGGGTTCGGCTTTCTCACGAGGGCGGTCGTGTCGGCGTCACGCGCACCGAACACGACGAGAACGGCTGAATCGGGTCGAAGTTGGGGCAACCGTTTTGTCGCGTGACATCCCACTTCAATCCGCGCGAGCCGACTCGCGCACAGTCGTGGTGTCGTCCCCTCCACACCCTCCCGACACCCGCTTTCAGGACAGTCTTTTGCCCGCCCGCCACGAGTTCTCTGCATGGCCGGTATCGCCGCCCTCGACGTCGCCGCGGACGAGCGCGACCGACTCTGCACTGTGGGTCCCGACGACGTCGACCCTGCCCCGGCGCTGACCTTCGCGCGCAACGTGTTCGTCCCGCTGACGACGGCCTGTCGGTACACCTGTTCGTACTGTACCTACTTCGACCCGCCCGGCGAGGCCTCGCTGATGAGTCGGGAGGCAGTTCGGGCGGTGCTCGAAACCGGCGCGGACGCCGGCTGTACGGAGGCACTCTTTACTTTTGGCGACACGCCGGATGCGCGCTATACGGAAATCCATGACCAGCTCGACGACTGGGGCCACGACTCGATTCACGACTACCTCCATGCGATGTGCGAACTCGCCCTCGATGTTGGAATACTCCCTCACAGCAACCCCGGCGACCTCCGGCATCGGGAGATGGACCGCCTCGCCGATGTGAACGCCTCGATGGGTGTCATGCTCGAAACCACCGCCGACGTCGATGCCCACGCCGGTCCCCGGAAGAAGAGGCCCGAACAGCGCCTCGACACCATCCGCGCGGCCGGCGAGGTCGGGATTCCGTTCACGACTGGAATTCTGGTCGGCATCGGCGAGGACTGGGACGACCGCGCCGAGTCGCTGCTCGCCATCCGTGCGCTGCACGAGGAGTACGGTCACATCCAGGAGGTCATCGTCCAGCCGGTGGCCGAAAACGAGCGCTGGAGCGGCCCGGTTCCCGAAATCGAGACGCTGCGCCGTGCGGTGGCGATGGCCCGTCACGCGCTTCCCGAGGAAATCTCGGTGCAGGTCCCACCGAACCTCGCGCCCGTTCGGGAGGTGCTCGACTGTGGTGTGGACGACCTCGGGGGAGTATCGCCCATCACCGACGACCACATCAATCCCGATTACGCATGGCCAGCCCTGCGCGAACTTGAGTCGATTGCCGACGATGCGGGCGTTCCGCTCGAAGAGCGCTTGCCGACCCACGACCACTACGTCGAGGACGGTTGGCTATCGTCCACAATCGAGCGTGCCATCGACCACGATGATGAGGCCGGCGAGCGCTACCGGACGGTGCTCGGCCGGACCTGAATCAATCGCCGCCGGCTCAGGCGGATTCGCGCTCGTGCTCACGGCAGCTGCCGGAAACGGTCGTCTCGTCCAACTGAGAGCGGGCGTCATCACTGCTCGCCTCGTCCTCGAATTCGATGGTGAGCGGGCGGGCGAGTCGCGCGAGCGGGGCAGTGATGCCCGAGTGGACGCGTTCGAGTGCTCCCGGTCGTGGCGGCGAGGACACCCGGAGTTCGCTCCCGTTGCGCGAGAGCAAGCCGCGCTCTGTGAGCACGTCGAGCGCGTGGTCGATGGCCGCGTCGTCGGCATCGAGTTCGGTCCCGAGTTCCCGACGAGTCAGCCCGCGCTCGCGGAGTTCGCTGTCGACCTGTCTGACGAGGTATTCGTGATAAACGTCGTGGCCATCGCGGTCGTCGTGGTCCTCAGCTGCTTCGAGTCCTTCGTGACGGAGAACCTGTCCGGCATCGAGCGCCAGCCAGCCGCCGGCCAGCACGAACGCGACGGCCGCTCCCGAGTCGCTGGTACTGCCGCCGAACACGAACAGCGAGATACCGCCGAGAAACGTCACGAGCGCCAGACCGAGCGTTCGGACTTCCGAACGGAGGTCGCACACCTCAGCAATAACATCCGAGAGACCGAGAATCGTGCTGGTCGCAATGGCCATACCGAGTT
The DNA here is from genome assembly GCF_051195015.1 of Halococcus sp. AFM35. Lineage (NCBI taxonomy): Archaea > Methanobacteriati > Methanobacteriota > Halobacteria > Halobacteriales > Halococcaceae > Halococcus > Halococcus sp. AFM35. The sequence goes on along the minus strand of NZ_JBNTJU010000008.1, from coordinate 19,495 downwards.
GCACCATCGATTCGTCGTAAAACCAAAACAGGAACGCGGCGAGGACGAACCAAATGAGGATGGAGCGGGGCCGCAACCGATTTCGAACAGTAGTGCGAGCGGAATCGGCCATCGACAACGGTTCTCCGCCCGTGCAATTAAAATCTCTCCCGAACCTCGCCGTTCAGTCGTCCGCGTGCGCGCGATTTCTCGATGCCCCGTCGAACAGCGGCGTGCCGTCGGCCTGCGGCCCGAGTCGCGGTCCATCGGGGTTCTCGGCATCGATGTCCCGAATCTGTCGGTAGTCGGTCGAGCGCTCGGCGGGGGTGCGCCCGATGGCCGCTATCATCTCGACGTACTCCGCAAAGCTCCGGTACTCGCCGAACTCCCCGCCCGCGCGTTTCGTGATTTCCTCCGAGAGGATGGTGCCCATGAAGTCGTTTGCGCCACACGAGAGCATCTTCAGACCCTGCTGGTCACCGTATTTCACCCAGCTCGACTGAATATTCGAAATATTGTCGAGAAACAGTCTGGAAACGGCGATCATGAGTTCGTCCTCGTCGTCGCTCGCGCCCGCCTCGACGATGCCGCGCTCGGCAAGCGGCGTGTTCGGATGGATGAACGAGAGCGGCACGAACTCGGTAATCGCCCCGGTTCGGTCCTGTAACTCGCGTACGCGCTGGAGGTGCTTTATCCTGTGGGCCGCGTTCTCGACGTGGCCGTACATGATGGTCGCGGTCATGTCCAAACCCACCGCGGCGGCGGCCTCCATCGCCGTCAGCCACCCGTCGGTGTCGATCTTGCCGGGACAGATCACATCTCTGACCTCGTCGACGAGGATTTCGGCCGCCGTGCCGGGCACCGAATCCAGTCCCGCATCCGCGAGCCGTCGATATACGTCCTCGTAGCTCCAGTCGGTGCCGCGGCGGGCGTGATAAGTCTCCTCGGGCGTCATCGAGTGGAGGTGAATATCCCTGACGCTCATCGCGTCCATCTGTTCGAGATACGTGCCGGGGTCGGTGTCGTAGGCCGCCGGCGGACGGTAGTTCACCGTCTTCGCGGCGTCGTCGTAACCCGACAGCATCTCGTGGTGCTCGTCGTCGAGCGCGAACGCGGGATGGAGTCCCGACACCGACGTGACCTCGTAGATGCCGCGTGCGGCGGCTTTGCTGACGATTTCGCGCGAGTCGGCGGGCGTTTTGGTGAATCCGCCATGTGCCTCCTCGGCGTCCGACCGGAACCGATGTGAGCTGTCCTTGAAATTACAGAACAGACAGCCGGTGTTGCAGGCGGTCGTGACGTTGTTGTTGAGGTTTGCAACGAAGGTGACGCGCTCGCCGACCATCTCCGCCCGGCGGCGGTCGGCGACTTCGAGCACCCGCTCCTTGCGCTCGGGGTCGATACCCGCTCTCTCGGTACCGGTGGTGATGAGTTCGATGCCGTCGGCGACCGCGAGCCGCTCTCCGTCCCGTGTCTTCCGGAGGGCGTTCTCGAAGGGCTGGTCGGTCTCGGGAACGCACTCGAAGTCGAACTCCCCACGCGAGCGCTGCATGGATGGACGCCTCGCCGAACCCGTTAAAACCTCACGGTGGTCGTCAGACCGATTGTCCCGACGGCGATGGGTCCGAGAGTTTGCCGTCGAGGTCGGCAAAGCAGTCCGGACAGACCATCCGAATCGTCTCGGTCTCGTCGCCGGGGCCGCTCTCGTCGATGAGGACGGCCCGACAGTTCGGGTACTCGCTCGGGCTGAGGTCGGTCCCACAGAGCGCGCAGTCCGTTCCGGCCGGGGTCGGGCCGGGCGTCTCGCCCGGCGGGTCGGGGTCTTCGCTCATCGGTTGGTCCCCTCCAACCGAGCGGTCAGCTCGTTCCAGCAGCCACGACAGAGCCGATAGGACGCCCGGTCGTCGCCGTCCGCGGATTCGTTTTCGAGCCGGATGCGCCACTGGGATTCGCCACGGGACTCACATTTCGAACAGGTGGTTTCGGTCATGTTCTGGAGCGGTCGTGGCTGCATGGTTGGCGGCGGAGCGACCTATATGTTTGCTCGCGGGATGACAACCGCTTAGTTCACCGCCGCCGACCCCACCCCATGACCAGCGTCAAGGACTTCAGCGTCGAGCGAGCGGCCACGGCCGACGCCCTCGGTCGCGGGCGGTTCGTCTTCACCGACGCCTACTCGATCTTCGACTGGGGCCGTATGCCCGATACCATCCCCGAGAAGGGACGGAGCCTCTGTGCGATGGGCGCACACAACTTCTCGCTGCTCGAATCGGAAGGAATTTCGACGCACTACCGCGGCGTCGTCGATGACGGGTCGGTGGTCGACCTCGCCGAGACGGACGAGCCACCGCGCGAGATGGCCATCGACCTCGCACAGGTCCCCGACCTCCCGGTCGAAAATGGGACCTACGACTACGGGGCTTTCCACGCCGAAGCGGGCGACAACTACCTGATTCCGCTCGAAATCGTCTTCCGGAACGCGGTGCCCAGAGGGTCGAGTCTGCGCTCGCGCCGCGACCCAGACGAGGTGGGCCTCGATGTCGTCGAGTGGCCCGACGAGCCGGTGCGACTGCCGGAGCCGGTCGTCGAGTTCTCGACGAAGTTCGAAGAACAGGACCGGTATCTCGCGCGGGAGGAAACCGACGCGATAGCCGGCCGGGCAACCCTCGACGAACTCGCAGCGCTCGCCCGCGAGGTCAACCGCGTCGTGACCGAGCGCGCGGACGATGCCGGATTGGCCCACGAGGACGGCAAGATCGAGTGTCTCTACCACGACGGCGAGGTCCGCGTCGCGGACGTGGTGGGAACCTTCGACGAGAACCGCTTTTCGTACGACGGCCACGAGATATCGAAGGAAGTGCTCAGGCAGTACCACAAGCGCACACAGCCGGCATGGGTTGGGGCCGTCTCCGCGGCGAAAGAGGAGATCGAGAACGTCGACGGGACCGACTGGCGCGCGCTCTGTGAATCCGATCCCGACCCACTCGCCGAGGACGTCATCGCGACCGCGAGCGACCTCTACACCGCCGGCGCGAACGCCTATATCGGTCGGAAACTGTTCGATGCGCCCGACCTCGACGGCGCGGTCGAAACAGCACGTACCTTGGAGTAGTTCCGAAGCGCTTTCGCCCACCGGAACCAGTGAGTACCTATGACCGCCTACACCGCCGTCGTCACGGTACGGCTGAAGCGGGGCGTGCTCGATCCCGAGGCCGAGACCACCCGCGAGGCGCTCTCCCGGTTGGGCTTCGAACTCGACGAACTCCGCGCGGCCGACCGCTTCGAGATCGACCTCGACGCCGAGAGCGAAGCCGCCGCCAGAGAGCGCGCAGATTCGATGGCCGAACGGCTGCTCGCCAACCCGACCATCCACGACCACGACGTCGCGGTCGAGAACCGATGACGGTTGCAGTGATTCAGTTCGGTGGCTCGAACTGCGACCGCGATGCCGTTCGCGCACTCCACGAGGTGGGCGTCGCTGCCGAACGGGTGTGGCACGAGGACGGACTCCCCGAGGACTCGTCGGGCATCGTCCTCCCCGGCGGGTTCTCTTACGGCGACTACCTCCGCGCTGGCGCGATGGCCGGGCGCGCACCCATCGTCGAGGAGGTCCGCGCCGCCGCCCGCGAGGGTGTGCCGGTGCTCGGGGTCTGCAACGGTGCACAGGTCGGCTGCGAGGCGGGGCTGACGCCGGGAGCCTTCACCACGAACGCGAGCGCGCGCTTTCAGTGCGAGCACGCCCATCTCCGCGTCGAAAACTCGAAAACGCCGTGGACACAGGCGTTCGAGGCGGGCGAGGTCATCTCGCTGCCCATCGCCCACGGCGAGGGACGCTTCGAAATCGGCGAGGAACGACTCTCGGAACTCGACGACGAGGGCCGGGTCCTCTTTCGCTACTGTGACGAGGATGGGAACCTGACGCCGGCGGCGAACCCGAACGGTTCGACGGGCGCGGTGGCGGGTCTCTGTGGCGAGGACGAGCACGTCGCCGTGTTGATGCCCCACCCCGAGCGGGCGACGCTGCCGGAACTCGGCGGGACCGACGGGCAGGGCGTTCTGCGCGCGTTCGCCTGAAATCGGTCGACGATGCGCTTTTGTTCACGAGCGTGTTATCGGTTTGCATGGGTGAACGCGCATGCTACCGCGCGGTCTGTCCGAACTGCGACCTCCAGGTTTCGATTGCCGACGAGACCTGTCCCGAATGTGGGGCCGACATCGATGCCGGCGAATAGCCCCCGAAACGAGCGACATTAACCCAACCCGGCCGTATCGTCTCGTATGATTGACACCGTTCGCGTCTGGCTGGTCGAGCGGACGTACTCCGACGACGAACAGAACCTCATCATCCTGACCTACGCGACGCCCGACGGCGAGCGCGACTTCCGCAAGGAGCGCGCGTTGCCGAGCTTTTCAGGACCGGGCCGCGAGACGACCGCCGCGCTCGACGTCGATTCCGGTAATCTCGGCGCAGTAGCGGACCCGGAGACCCGCGAGCGCTACGCGCGAGAAGCTAGCCGGATGGCAAACGAACACGAGCCGGACGACGCCATCTGAATCGCTATCACGCCAGTGGCATTCCGTAGCTCTTTTGTCGTTCCATCACCGCCTCCCACGTCCGCTCACACTCGCAGGAAATCTGCTCGAATACGGACGGGTCCTGTCGGAGGTCGAAGTCCTTGATGGCCGTCTGGACGTGGTCGTCACACTCGCCGCAGTTGTGCGGGCCGCGGTCGGAGCCATGGCCCACCGGGTCCGAAATCACGAGTGCGTCGACATCTGCGGTCTCCCGAAGCACCTCGGCGACCGACCAGAGCCACGGCGGACGGTAACCGCCGTCGTGGTACAGCTCCTCGACCATCGTGTGGCGCTGGACGTTGCAGGGGTTCATCGACACGGTATGCGCGTACTCCGCACAGCGCTCGACCGAGGAAATCATGTCCGCGACCGCCTCCGATTCGGCAAGGAACGGCGGTTTCATCAGGAGATACGCTTTGATGCCCGCGCCCGCGTCCCGCGCTTGCTCGCTCGCCGCGACGAAATCGGAAAAGTCGAAGTATTTGTTCACGCAGTCGTGGCGGACTCTGTCGGTAGCGGTCTCCAGCCCGACCGCCACGTCGACCGCGAGGCCCTGCTCGGTGAAGTCGGCGAGACGGTCGCCCTCGACGAAATCCGGCAGCGATTCGACGACGATGCGCTCGCGGTCGCCGAAGGTATCGGCGATGGCCCGCCGGGTTTCGGCCGGTATCTCGCGCTCGTCGAGAAAGCTCCCCGAGGTGTATATCTTGACGAGCGGGCAGGGTTCCTCAGTGTGTTCGCGTTCGTGTTCGAGACAGGCATCGAGTTGGTCCAACAGGGCGTCGTGGGCGACGGTGCCACCCTCGACCGACTCGGCGACGTAGCCACACATCGTACAGCCGCCGGCGCGCGCCCAGCGACACCCCCCGGTATTGAGGATGATGGTCAGGCTCTCGCGCACGCCGTCGGGCGTGTTGTCCTCGTCGACCCAGACCCGCGTGGGTTCGTGCGGGTCGTAGGTACGGTCGTTGCGTGCACGAATCTCCCGCATCGCGGCGTTGTGGGCGTCCATGCCCTTCCCCGCCTCGTAAACCTCGGGGCTTGGCTGACTCATTGAGTTCGGTACCTCGCCGAGCGCCAAAACGCCACCGCCCTCGTCCTCATCGCTCCTCGACGTGGCGGACATCGACGGCCACCCCGCGGGAACTCCCGGCCATCGCGCGCCCGTTCATCGTCGCGCGCCCGACCGCGAACGCTTTCGGACCGCGAACCACGACCTCGTCGCCGACCCGAATTCTCTCGTCGGCTCCGACGATTCCCGGTGCAAGGACGCTCCCATGAGGGACGAACTCGTCGATTTCGACGATTTTGACCGGTGCGTCGCTGTCGACCCAGCGGCGTGCGCCCGCGAGCGTGAACGCGAGGGTGCCGTACTGAGGCACCATCGTGGCGAGATGCTCGTCGTCGTGGACCCTCAGTTTGGGATAGCGACCTTCTACTGTGATGTCCGTGAACAGGTCGTCGCCGGCAGCCGGCCCGAACTGATAGTCCGCGAGCGCGCGGACGGTGTTGTGTTCGCGCTCGCGTTTGGCGTATTTGAGTTCACCGTCCAGCGCGCCCGCGAGATTCGACAGCGACTCGCTCGTGGTCGGGTGGTCTCTCACCGTGTACTCGAACTCGATGCCCATCGACTCCTCGACGCGCTCGGTGATCTGTCGGTACTCGGCGGGGACGTGAGCGACCACTCGGGGATAGTCGTTGCGTGCGAGATAGGCCTCCAGTACTGAAGAAACGAACTCGACTTCGCCGGCGCTCCACTCGCCGGTGACCACCGAGTCGTAGTGTTGGGCGGGGTAGGTGCATTCGAGTTCCTGCGGGACGACGCCGATGGGCGAGGTCATCGAGACGGTATGTGCCCGGAACTGTATCGCGTCGTGGAACTGGCCGTGGCTCTGGGACTCGCTGTAGGGTTTCGTCGCCGAGCAGGGAACGAGCACGAGCGGGTTCGAAAACCGATTGCGATACCGGGTCGTGACGCGCTCGGCGAAGCGCTGAATCTCGACTCGCCGAAGGCTCTCCTCGCTGGCGGCGAGCAGCTCGTTGCGACGGAAGACCGGTGCGTGCGCTTCGAGGTAGGCGTACTGCTGGTCGAAGCGCCGAAGGGCGGCGGTGAGCCACGCCTCGTGGCGACCCTGCCCTTCGAGATAATCGCGGAGCCGCCCCCGACGGATGCGCCCGCGCACGGTCGCGAGCTGAGCGGCGAGCGCGTGCTCGTTGTGTGCCGCACAGTCCTCGCGGTCGAACTCCTCCCTCGTCTGCTGGCAGGCCGGACACGCACAGGGCAGTTCGTCGAGGTCGGCGAGGAACTGCTCACCGTCGCTCGTGAGATATTTTCCTTGGGTGCCCTTCACGACCACGCGGTCGGCGTCGAACAGGTCGACACCCGCATACGCGAGCAGACCGACGTTCGCTGGCGTCGCCACACCGGGGAGGTAGAGCGCCGTGTCGTCGGGAATCGCGTTCTTCACGTCGACGATGCCCTCGACGAACGCGCGGGCGTGGCCGACGAGTCCCTGCGCATCCGAGAGGACGTAAGCGTCGCTACCGCACTCGGCGGCCGTTCCCGACGAAATCACCGCGGCGCTCGGCCCGTCAATACTGGGAGAATCGACCGCGAACGCCGATTCGACTTCGTCGGGCGTGCCGGCCGGTAGCGCGCGGTGGGGGAGAACGGTGAGCGAGTCGGAATCGCCGGTGGGCGTCTCGCGCGATTCGGGCCAGAGGCTGCCCGCATCGCTGAGCCTGTCGCCGACGAGTGCGGGCGTCGTGAGCGACTCCGTCAGTCGGAGTTCGCCGATGCGCGCCGGCCCGTCGCGGTCGTGGACTTCGAAGAAGTCGGTCATGATTCGCCCTCGCCGCGCTCCTCGTATTCGTCCATCGATTCGAGTGGACGCACCGTGACGCGCTCCGGTAGCGCACCGAGTGCGCGCTCGGGCCAGCTCCGATGGGCGAGCGTGAACTCGGCGTCGGGATTCGTCTCGACCAATCGCCGGATTCCTTCGGCAGCCTGCTCGTAGGCCGCATCGTCGAGTCGCTCGGGCACCTCGGCGGTGAGCGGGTAGGTCTCAGAGAGCGCGCGCGGGAACGGACCAAAGGGTGGCACGACGCGCCAGGATGCGTCGTATGCGGTATTGATGTCGCCCTCGGTCAGCAGGACATCACCTTCGACCGAGAGCCGTGCGAGGCGCTCGTGATGGCGGCGGACTTCGGGTCGCTGGGCGCTCTCGGCCGAGAGGTAGAAGAAGGCGTCCTTCGAGGCCGGGTCCTGCCGTTCCAACCGGTCGGTGTGGTCCAACAATGCTCGATAGCCGTCGACCATCGCCGGATGCCCGCGGGCGCGCGTCTCGACGAGTTCGAGCAGGTCGCCCCGACGGATTGCCTGCTTGATGCGTCGTAGCTCGCCGAAGCTCACGTACAGATTGTGCTCGGCGAGGCGCGTTTCGCGCTCGTCGTCGGGCATCGCGCGGAGGTCGTCGGGCGTGTGTGCGACACAGACCGGACACTCACAGGGGAGGTAGTCGAGTTCCGGGAGGCGTTCGGTGCCCCGCACGGTGAGATAGCGGTCGTCGCGGGCGTAGAGCGCGTAGGCCGCAGAATCGAAGAGGTCACAGCCGAGCGCGACCGCGAGCGCGAAGGTCATCGGATGGCCCGCACCGAACAGATGCACGGGTGACGCCGCGCCCAGCCCGCGCTTTGCGGCCGCGACCACGTCGACCATCTCCCCATACCGGTAGTCGTTCATCAGGGGCACGACCGCGCCGACCGGATGGAGGTCCAGCCCGGTTTCGCGGGCGTCGCGGGCGGCCCGTTCGCGGAGGTCAGTATAGACCCCGCCCTGCACCGGGGCGTTGACGAGCATTGCGCCGGTATCGACGTCGCTCACCGATTCGAGACGTGACTGAGTGGTCGCGAGTTCGTCGGCGGCGCGCTCGTGGCTCGCCTCGGGCGGCGTCGGGATGTCGATTGGCGTGGCGATGTCCGCGCCGATACGGTACTGGAAGTCGAGGATGTCCGCGCTCGTGGCGTCGATGTCGCCGTATTCGGCCAGTTGGAACGCACCGGAGTCGGTCATGATGGCTCCCGAGAAGTCGAGGAACTCGTGAAGCCCCTTCGAGAGCGCCTCCTCGCGGTAGTCGCTCTGAGAAATGATATAGCCGTTAGTGATACATATCTCCGCGCCGAACTCGGTTTCGAGGCGTGCGGGCGAAATCGTCTGGAGATGCGGGTTGATGACGGGCATGAGCGCTGGCGTCTCCACTATCGTATCGGACCGTGGGACACGAAGCTCGCCGATACGGCCGGCGGCGTCGGCGCTGCGAAGCTCGAAAACGTCGTTCATGGGGTGGTTCGGCTGCCGCGTGTCTAAGGCACTCCGCTTTCGGTACCGAACCGTGTATGATAGAGCAGACAGAACGCGCTGCGTCCATCGCGGAGGTCGTCGTCCGCCAGCGCACGGAGCAGGTCGTCGTATTCGGCCGTCCCCACCCGGATTGACTCGTTGTCGTCCAACTCCCGTGTTCCCGTGGGTCGACAGTCGTGCGCGACGAAGTGGTGATGGACCGAGTCCGCGAGCCCGTTGAGCGGTTCGACGGTCGTGAGACGTTCCATCCCCTCGGCGACGTAGCCCGTTTCCTCCTCGAACTCGCGCCGCGCTGCTTGCTCGATGTCCTCGCCCGGTTCGACGGTGCCGGCCGGCAGCCCGCGACTCACCCGCTTGACCGCCTGTCGCCACTCCTCAATGACGACCACCTCTCCGTGAGGTGTGAACCCCAACACGACGACTGCAGCGGGGTCGACAACGGAGTCGAAGTCCGTCTCGGTGCCGTCGGGCAGGCGAACCCGCTCGCGGACGACCTCGAAGCCCGGACAGGAGTAGGCGATGGTTCCATCGACCGTCTCCCACGCCAGCGGGTCCGATTCGTCGCTCATGCGTCGAGGAACGCCTCCAGCAGTTCGTTCACCCGCTCGGGGGCGTCGTTTTGGACCCAGTGGCTCGCCTCGGGCAGGTACTCGATTTGGACGTCCCGCATCCATCGGTCGAGTCCCTCTGTGAGTTCGACGCCGAGCGCCCGGTCCTGCTCGCCCCAAATCACGAGCGTTCGTGCATCAATCGTTTGATTTCTCTCCTCACCCTCGTCGTCACGCCCAAGGCGGCGGCGTAGCTCCGTCCGCCCGACGGCCCGGTAGTAGTTGAGCGCCGCCGTGAGCGCGCCGGGGCGGGCGATGGCGCGCTCATAGCGTTCGATATCCGACTCGTCGAACGCCGCCGGATTCGTCGGGTCGTCTCGCAGCAACGTGGCGAGCCAGCCGTCGGTTCGCTCCAGAATGGCTTCGGGAACCCGCGGAAGTTGGAAGAACAGCGCGTACCAGGAGCGCACGAGCTGTGCCGGCGAGTGCAGCTCGCGTTCGAGCGCCGCGGGATGCGGTGCGTTCAGTATGGCAAGACGTCCGAGGCGCTCGGGGTACCGATGACCGAACTCCAACGCGATGACGCCACCCCAGTCGTGGCCGACGACACTCGCCTGCTCGGCCCCAAATCGCTCGATGAGGTCGACCACGTCGTCCACGAGTCGACCCATCCGGTACGGCCGGATGCCAGCGGGCTTTTGTGAGCGATTGTATCCACGTAAATCGGGCGCGACGACGTGAAACTCCGCCGCGAGCGCCTCGATCTGATTGCGCCACGCGTACCAGAACTCGGGGAACCCGTGTAACAGTACCACGAGCGGGTCGTCCGGGTCGCCGGCCTCGACGTAGTGCAACACGACGCCGTCGAGCTGTGCCCACCCGTGGGTCCACGACTCGCTCGTCAGGCCGTTCATGACGCACCTACCGGGACGATAAACTTCATATGACAATATCGAATCCACACATCGTGCCGATGGATGCTCGGATGGACGGGGCGAGCGTTCATTGCTCGGTACTCACGTCCTCGCGCTCGACGCCATCGAAGTCGAGGACGAACTCCGGGCCAAAGGCCGCGGCCGGCGTCTGGAATCCCGAGCCGACCGCGCCGTCGAGCACGCGCCGGGCGATTTCGGTTGCGGTCCGGGCGGTGAACTCGTAGGTATCGGGCGTTCGAAGCCGGGCGGCGGCGCGCTCGGTTTCGTTTTCGACCTCGCCCCAGATTCGTGTGGTGCTCCGTGCGCGCTCGTCGGCGCTCGGCCCGCTGATGGTCGCGTCGACCGCTCCCTTCAACAGCCGCTGGACTGGCGCGGTATCGAGCAACGGCAGCAATACACCCGTTTGCTTCATCATCGAGGCGGCGTATTTCGGGACCGTCGCGTACGTCTCGATGTTCGGGATTCCTGTCGTGTAGTAGGCGGTCGAGACGTCGCCCCACGGAATCGTCACTGCCGTACTCGCGCCGCCATCGAGGTCGATATCGCGGACTTTCCACGCCGGCGGCACGCTCTCGATTGCGCCGTCGATGCGTGCCGCGCCGCCCTGTGAGAGTCCCTCGATGACCGACTTCAGGGTACCCGGCGAGAAGGTCCCCAACCCATCGATGGCGAGGCTGAGTCGCTCGGCATCGGACACTTTTGTACGGAGATGCGCCGCAAGGCAGTCGGTGGGCACCACGTCGAAGCCCACGCCCGGCAACAGCGTCACGTCGGCCTTCTCGGCGTCCCTGTCGCGCTCGGCGGTGCTCTCGAAGGCAGTGATTTCACCGGTGATGTCGAGATAATCCGTGCTGCTCTCGATGCAGGCGGTCACCAGCGGGTCGGCCGTGGCCGAAAACGGTCCGGCACAGTTCAACATGGCGTCGAACTCGCCGATGTGTTGCTCGACGACTGCCGGATGGTCGAGGCTGAACACGCGATGGTCGAGACCGCGGTCGGTCGCCTGTCGCTCGACCGGTTCGGCCCGCCGGCCCGCAAGCGTCGGGTCCAATCCCGCCCCGGCGGCGATTTCGGTGATGAGCGCGCCCGTGTAGCCGTACGAGCCGTAGATGAGCAGGTCGTCTGCCATGTATCGCCATTGGGCGGCGATGAACAAAACACAGGGGGTTGCAGCTATCGAAACGCCGCTCGTGCGCGCCGGACGTAACTATTGTCGGCCCAGCTCCGAACGTCACTCATCTCGTCCAGCGCCGCTGTCGCATCCGCTTTGGTCAGTGCTCCGTTGCGGACAAACACCGCCAGGAGCTTCGGTGTCGTCACCAGCCGGGTATCGACCAGCGACGCATGGACGAGACCGATTTGATTGAACTCGTCGCAGAGGAACATCGCGGCATCACGGTCGTTTGCGAGCGTCACAGCGGCGTTCTCGCCATCGTCGAGCGGAAAGTCAGCATCGAGGTCGACCTGTCGAACATTGATTCGCTCCAGTCTGTCGAGCACTGCCCCTGCTGCGCGCCCGTGTTCGTCGGTGTACGATGCGACCTCCCGAAGCTCGTCCCGTACTTCGGTCGCGGTGAGAATGGTGTACTCCGAAAGCAGGCAATCGAGCGGCGACGGGTCGCGCTCGGCAACGACACCGAGACTGACCAACGCTGATGTGTCGGCAACGACGCTCGTCATCTACAACTCGGCCAGTTCGTCGGTGAGTGATTCGTCGAGTTGGCGCTTCAGTACCCGGAAGTTCGCCGCCTCCTCGGGACCGACGAGCGCCTTCAACTCCTCAAATTCGATGTCGTCGTCGTAGTACGCACCCGCGATTTCCTGTGTGAGTCGGTCGTCGTGGGCGGCGTCCCGGAGGTACTCCTGCAGCGCGTCGGTCAGCACATCGGTGCGGTCGGTCCCGAGGACCGTCGCCAGCGCGTCCGCGCGCTCGATGAGCTTTTCGGAGGCGCGGAACTGGACGCGGCGCTTGTCGCTGCTCATCTGTGCGTGTTAGTTGGAAAGTGGCTTGCAAAACTCTTGTGTACATTGTGAGCCGGAAAAATCGCTGCTTCCAATTTCGTGAATGGTAGAAGAACCACTCACAGTGAATCTCGGATATGGAAGAGCACTTTTACAAGGTAGATCGAGGTTGATTGGTAGTCCTCCATTTCATCATCGGATACGTCCGTTTCAATCGAATGTGCTTCTGCGTTCGATGGTTTTCTAATCGAGTTCAGTTCTCTAATGAAATTGTCGTCAATCTCGCTAGAATAGTGCTCGAAATCGGATTGCACCTTCTTGAATTCCTCTATGAGTTCATAGAAACTACGAAATTGTGACGAATCCAGATCGTAGTATATCTCAATTCCATCCGTGCCATATTTTTTCCGTAGCACATCGATCAAGATATTTTCAATCAGATTTCTTGTTAGTATAAGTATAGCATCGTCTATCCCAAACTGATAGCAATTGTTTATGTTCTCTACGAGACTTGGATAGAACGTTCCCGGAACGTTGTCGATGTCGAGAAACGGTCCGGAGTGAGTAGGAACCTGTGGATGGGTTATCTTATCCGAATCATGTTCTAGTGCTCGTAGTGCTGGATATTCTTGGAGTTCCTCTGCATCAGCGCCACCAACTGAAGAGTACACTCGGTGCATTATTCCAAACGCAAGGTCCTCGTCTTCTTCATAAACTCTACGGATGAACTTTCGCGTTGTTCTGAGCCGTTTCTCGTTTCTAAAGGCCCAGCTACTCATGAAGTTACTTGTTGACTCTGCAGTTTTGAGAACTCCGAACTCTGCTGTTATCGCTTCCCAGTCCTCATAATCCATTGACTGATTCACACAGAATCGAGCGAACTGCGCGAACAGAGCCTGCTGTGAGTCCTGCGGCATTCTTGAGAAAGGCGATTCACCGAACAACAATGAATGGTGCACCTCGACTCACCCACAAGTGTAGCATCCGCGAGCGAACGCAGTGAGCGAGCGGGCCAAGGAACCTCTGAGCGGAGCGAGGGGGTGACGCAGGCTTTTGATCCACATTTTGCCAGCGAACGAGCGAAGCGAGTGAGTGCAGCAAAAGGTGGTAGCATGGGCCGGCGCGAATTCGAATCGCGGTTACGGCCACCCGAAGGCCGAAGGATACCAAGCTACCCCACCGGCCCGCACTCGGACCCACGGTCACGCGCGTGTTAACCTTTCCGTTCTACCCGGTCACGGTGAGATAGACCGCGACGACCGCGAGCGCGATGCCTGCGCCCTTCTGGAGCGTCAGCGAATCGTCGAGAAAGAGTACGCTCAAAACCGTACTTCCGACGAGGAACATCGCGTAGACGGGCGTGACGACGCTCACCGGACCGGCCGCGAGCGCGCGGTAGTACGCGAGGATGCCGACCGCGAGGAACACGCCCGCACCGACCATGTACAGGGCGGTTCGGCCGGTGAAATACGTCGTCACCGACTCGTTCTCGTAGAGAGCGAGGCTGACCGCTGACAGCAGGAGAATGCCGTTGGCGACCGTTGCGACCACGCTCGACGGTGCGTTGTTCATCGCGAGCGACGCCAGCGGGGTGAAGATGCTGTAGCCGACGAGCGCGATGAGCGCCCAGCCCAGATAGTGCATACCGCTTCGACTCACCCGGGCCATACATATCCTTCAGTCACGGCAACCGTCAGTAGCGGGCGAACCCATCAGTGTCGAGCCAGTTGTGCGCGACCGTGATGGCGTGGTCGGCGTGGAGTCGTTCGGGACCGAGACGCACCCGCCGGTCGGCTCGTTCGGCGAGCAGCTCCGCCTCGTGAGCGGTGAAATCCCGGTGGTCCGAGAGCACGAACGCCGGTTCGGCGGGCGGCTCAGTCTCGCCGATTGGCTCACCCTCCTCGTGGAGTGCGAGCACCGTACCATCCAGTTCGTCGAGAACACCCGCCAAGCCGTGCCGCGAAATCGACACGCCGGGCGAGCTTTCGGCTGCCATGTGGCCGATGGCTCCCTCCTTTTCCTCCAGTGCGCCGCGAATCAGCGCGGCCGTCGAGCGCTCGTCGGGATTGAGGTTTTTGAGTTCGCTCCCCTCGAAGCGAACCGTGAACTCGTCCTGTAGGACGAGCCAGACGTGCACGTCCTCGCGAATCGCATGCGAGAGACAGAACGCGGAGTTGACACAGCGACAGAGCACGTCCACCCGCCCCGCGCCCGTGAGGTCGTCCAACGAGAAGTCGGGCGATAGCGGCACTTCATGACCGAGGACGACGAACTGGCGCATGGCCCGACTCAGTGTCCGATGGGAATAGCGCCGTCGGTCACCACGTCAGCCCCTCGTAGGTCATCCCCTCGCGCGGTTCGACGATGCGCCGGCCATCGACCACGACCTGCTCATCCATCGCGTCGAACGCCCCGTCGAGCGCCGCGAACTCGTCCCAGTCGGTGACGACGAGCGCGCCGTGGGCGTCTCTGAGTGCGTCCGCGGCCGAATCGGCGTACTCGACATCGGGAAATTTCCCGGCCATCGCCGCCGCGGCAACCGGGTCGTAGGCAGCCACATTTGCACCGCCTTCGAGCAGCTCCTCGATGACGAGCGTCGCGCGCGACCCGCGGATGTCGTCGGTGCCGGGCTTGAACGCCAGCCCGAGCACGGCGATACGCCGACCCTCGATGTCGATATGCCGTTCGAGCAAATCGAGCATCCGCCGGGGTTGGCCGTCGTTGACTGCGACCACACTATCCAGCAGCTCGGGCGTATAGCCCGCTTCACGGCCCGCTGCCCGCAGTGCGTCGGTGTCCTTCGGGAAACACGAGCCGCCCCAGCCGACGCCCGAGCGGAGGAACTTCCCACTGATGCGCTCGTCGAGACCGATGGCCTCGCTCACCTCGTAGGAGTCCACGCCGAACTCCTTGCAGAGGTTGCCGAGTTCGTTGATGAGGCTGATCTTCCCCGCGAGGAAGACGTTGTTGGCGTACTTCACCATCATCGCCTCCCGGCGACCGGTCTCGACGATGGGAACCCCGTCGTTTGCGGCGACCAACGGTTCGTAGAGTTCGCGGAGGCGTTCGAGCGCATCGTCGCCCGCTTGCTGGCTGGGAAACGGCGAAGCCGTCCCGTTCGAGGCGGTTTCACCGCCTCGCTGCCCGCTCGCATCGTCCGCATCGGCGTTCGTCCCGAAGACGAGCTTGTCGGGGTCCATGAAATCGGCGACCGCCGACCCCTGACTCTGGAACTCGGGGTTGACCGCGACGTCGAAGCCCTCGCCCGCCGTCTTTCCCGCAACCTCTTCGAGCAGCGGTTCGAGCCGCTCTTCGATAGTTCCCGGAATCACCGTGCTCTTGACGACGACGAGGTGGTAGTCCTCCTTCTCATCGAGGGCTTCGCCCACGTCGCGCGTGCCGGCTTCAAGTGCGCCGAGGTCGATGCTACCGTCCTCACGGGCGGGTGTCTGGAGCGCGAGAAACGTGATGTCCGTCTCGCGGAGGGCGGCGTGGTCAGTTGTCGCGCGGAGGCGGTCGCCGGCGTGGGCCTCGACCAGTTCGGCGAGCCCGGGTTCGTGAATCGGCGTCTCGCCCGCGTTGACGGTGTCGACGATGTCCGTGTCGATGTCGATGGCAGTTACCTCGTGGCCGAGGTCGGCGAGACAGGCCGCCACGGTCGTTCCCACGTAGCCGCTACCGACGACGCTCACGTTCATGGATTCCGTTCCACGCCGGTCGCTTTGAGGATTTGGATAGCGCCAGCAGAGCAGTCCAAGACGACGGCCTCAATGCGTCAGAGGTCGGCTAGGTGAATTTCTCATGCACGACCGAATCAGAAATTTAGATTGCGAACAGGTACCGCGACTACACCATCGACGGCGAGAACCACACGTACGTACCGCGAGTGGATGCGAACCAGTTCCTGACCGTTGCCAAGCAGTGCTACGGACTCGATCCATCTCACCGAGGCTCGGCCGTCCCTTGTGACCGCCCGTTCGTGAGCGGCAGTGCTGTCAGACGCTCGTTCATTCCATGCTCTACGCTGCTGACCTCGTTGTCACTGAGAAACTCTCTCAGGCGGACGCCTCGGCTGTCGCCGACCCTCAATCCACGAGACGGAACCACTCCAATAGTGACTCGGATTTCAAGGGGTTGAGAGGCTACACGGCGAGTGGCGTAACTTGACGGTGGACTCCGCTCGACCAACAGTATATTTGGTGTGCCGGGCACAGACCTGACTACCGCAAGGTTACCAGAGACAGTATGACTAATCAAGGACAACACCGACGAAGCCGCCGCTCGTGGTCGAAAGTGGCGCATGTGAGCGTACTCGTTCTCTGCCTGGTCGTAAGCAGCGCTACAGTGGGTGCCGCCGTTCCGGCCGTTCCGGCCGTTGCTTCGAACGAGAGCGGCCAGCTTCAGCAACAACAACCGCTGCCGAACACACTCACCATCCGGAGTACCGGCGATCAACGAGTCAGGTACAACATTACCGTGAGTGGGCGTATCCAACCGGGTTCTGGGGCGGATCTCACGAACGCCGACCAGCCCGATCAGGTCCGTACGGCCACCGCAGTTGGTTCCTCCGCACAGGGTGGTGTGGATAACTTCACCTTCAGCGGCCGACTCACCGTCCTGGAGGTTTCCGGCGGACCCGCCGACGTCTTCCTGAACGGGCGGAAGATCGACCCGGCGAACTACCAGCCCTCAAGTCCGTCCCCGGGTACGGGCGACAGGCCAACGCCCACAGCAATAGCCACACGGACGCCGAGTCCAACCGCGACAGCATCCCCGACACCAATCCCGACTGCTACGTCAACACCGAGTCCGACCACAACGCCGACACGGACTCAGACACCGAACCCTACAGCTACGCCCACACCGACGCAGACCGCGACGACAACCGAGGCGGCAACACCAACTACAACCGTCTCTGAGTCTCCGTCCACCCGACAGGCGACGAACGCCACTGCTGACTCTGAAGCATCCGGTGGGGAGTCGGGAATCCTCGACTGGATACTGTCCAATCTGTTTCTCCTGGGTGGCGGAATCCTCTTCATCATCTTCGCCATCGCAACGCTGGTCGCACGGCACAACCGCAAACCATGATTCCGATTTTTAGCCGAAGCTACAATGAATAGCAAGAATTCACACTCTGTTTTGTGTGCTCCCGGCGGCTGTCAGAAATGCCGTGCAAGATAGTAGGTGAGCCGTTCATCAGGGGGGGGGGGGACTTCGGGAAACAACTCACCGACAATCTCCTCGATCTGCGTTGGTGTGGGTGCTGTCTCTAAGGCGTGCTCCGGGAGCACTCGATCCTGTCGATTGAGCAGGTGTCGGACGACAACTCCCAGGTCATCACGAACCGTCCGAAGAAGCGCGGGGAAATCTTGTCGTCGGAGCGGGCCGACTAACTCCTGAATTCTGTTCGTCATCACTGCGACCGAGCAGCAGGCTAAAGACTGTTGCTGATAGTAACGGCGCTGGTGCAGAATTAGTCTCATAGCCTGATTCGGCCGATATTGGAGTGAGTGGTTCGTATACACTGGAGGCGATTTTGTGATGTTCCTCGATGCATGCTGGGACCGGAAACTAAACCATGCGCGTAGCCGAGATCAAGCAATAGAGGGTCTGGGAAGACTTCTGTACCGCCGCGTTCTTGCTTGATCCTTTCGGCACGAGAACCCTGCCTCGCGCGAGGCGCAGCGGATAGTATAAAGTATCTGCCGGTATCTGTTTCTATGAATTCATGGTGTCTCCCGATACCGCGCCGGAGGAACTCCCGGAACGAGAACTATTCACCGAATACGTCGAACTCCTCGAACAGGACTCACCCGCCAATGGCTACCAGCAGACCAAACTCGATGAGCGCCGTGCATCCCTTCTCGCGGAGATTGGTGAGCGTCTCGAAGCACTCGAAGCCGCGAAAGCCCTGCTTTCCGAGGAGAACGTCGAAAGCAACCACGATAGTACCGACACTGAACAAGCCAACGATTCGATGGAACTCTCTTTTGACGAGGAATGAATTCAACTATTATACAGAAACACCTATTATAGAACATTTCTGGTTTGTTTCGATATATACTGTTCTATTCTAACTTGTGAAAGAGTTTTTTGCCTTGCGACGATTATGCAAAATGCGTGGTCGCCAGCTCGGGTAACGCGTTGCGGAAACGCGAATGATCCTGAGCTTTTTCCACTCCGTGGTGTATCATACCAGTAGTTTAGTGCTGGCAGTCAACCTCGGGTCGCTGATTGCTGGCTGTCCGCTTAGAGGGTCGGTTTCGTCTATATCGAGATACGAAGGCAAGAGAGTGAACCAACCCTTGCCAAGTGTGACAGACATCGTCAGCCACGTGAGTATTGGTTGCTGTTGATGTCGTTGGAACCGTTTTCATCGACCATCGAAACCCCCACTCCCACAGTGAGTATAACGTGAAGCCGCCATTCGACGAAACACAATGATCGAAGAAGATGCGTTCTGTCCGAAAACGGGCGCACCGCTCTCAGAACAGACGGAGTACGACGGGCAAGGCTATCCTCGACACGTTGCGCTTCCGGACGAGTTCATCGCGGAGTCAGAGCCACTGGGTGAACTCACCAATGGGGCAGTCACTTCTTCGAAGGCGGCGCTGTTCAACCACTTCCGTCGCTGTCATCAACGACACACAGAAGCAAACGATAGGCTCTATCGGAAGGCAGCCCTCGAACTCCGCCGACTGAAACGAGCGGCAGAGGGACGGGCGAACTGGGACGTTCACGTCTGGTATGCACTTCAGCGACGACTCGATGGGAAGGGGTTCGACGTCGAGTGGATGCACGCACACGCCGAACTCCGCTGTCCACACTGCCACGGCCGGCTCAAATACGAACTGTACGACAACGGCGACGTCTATGCTCTCTGCGGCACGAACTGCACCGGGGACAAAGCCGACCAACTCGAAACCATCCGTGAGACAATCGCAGCCCTCTACTCGCGCTCGTTCGCCGATTCGGTCGATGCCGATGCACTCCTTCGGTTCCACACGTGAGGATGAGTTCGTCCGGTGACAGGTTATTGAACAGATTTTCATTAATCTCGACTTGGCAAGATCGTTTGATTCAGACAATTCTGTCTAAGCTGAGAAAGGTTATGTACTCGTTTTATTATGATA